>CAJWOD010000112.1 GCA_913044145.1 uncultured Nitrospina sp.
GGGGAAACATTTTCTCCTGCTCGGATAATGAGATCTTTTTTTCTGCCAGCAGAAATATAGAGTCGACCTTTTTTATCGAGATGGCCCAGGTCACCTGTTTTCAGCCAGCCATCCGATTGGATGATCTCCCGAGTTTCTTTCAGGCGATTCCAGTAACCACTCATTACCGTTTTGCCTTTAGCAAGAATTTCCCCTACCTGTTCAGGGCCTACCTCATTTCCGGAATCGTCAACAATAATTACATCGATATTGGGCAAAACTGGGCCGACTGAGCCAGGAACGCTCCCATCTTTCATGGTATTGACGGCAATCACCGGTGATGTTTCAGTGAGACCATATCCTTCAATAACTGTAACATTCAAAACACCCTCGACCCTTTTCAGGAGCGCTTCCGGTAAAGCTGCCCCACCAGAAATGCAAGTGTGTAAAGAAGAAATGTCATAGCTACCACGCTCATAAAGATCTACGAGAAAAGAATAGATTGTTGGCACGAGTGGTAGAAACGTGGCTTTGTGTGTCGCGATAGAAGCTAGAATTGTTTTAGGTTGGAATTGCTTGAGAAGAATCAATGTTGCACCGACACGGCAAAAAACCAGGGCCATGATATTGCCGAACGAATGAAACAAAGGCAGGGCAATAATAGCGCTGTCTTCAGGGCTGATATCCAAATGTTTCAGGAATCCGGTGCAGTTTTCATCAAACTGATCTTCATTTAGCATTACGCCTTTAGGTTTGGCGGTGGTGCCCGAGGTATAAAGAATCACATCTGGTATTTCTGATTCACGTTGGTGTTTTATGAAAGCATTATCTCTTCTCCCCAATTTTAAAAATTCGTCGAAGCGATGTGTTTCTTTTCCCACCTGATTGATTTCTGCAGAACCAATCAGAATTTTATTGGGAAAAAATTTAAAAAATGGAAGGACTTCGGGTTTTACAAAAGCGGAATCGACGACCAAGGTATCGATACCCGCATCCTGTGCTATGAAAATCAGGTCATCCGGTTTCAAAAGAAAATTGAAAGGTATAAAGGGAACTCCTTTTAACAGGCAACCAAACATGGCTACAAGGTGTTCTTTCTGATTCAAGCACAAAAGGCCAACTTTACTATTTGAGTTGAGAGGCAACTCCGAAAGAGCCGCTGCAAAAGATTCGACTTGTTTACAAAACTCACTATAAGTAACTGTAGAATCTCCTTCAATAATAGCAGAGGAATCGGGTTGCTTTTCCGCATGAGATTTTAAATATTTATAAAAGGCCATACCTAAACTTTCTAATTTTGGTGGAATAAATAAAATCGCATTATACCCTACCTCTTAAAAAGAAAAAAATTGGGTATATTGATCTCGGTTTACGGGTTTCTGCTTTTTGCTTTTAGGTTATGATCGGTAGCGGCAGAAGAATCCATTGGGAAGATTGAGTCCGTTAGAATTATCGGGGATGAACATTTCTCCTGTTTCAAAATGACCATTATGTGTGGAAGGTAGATAGGTCCGTAACATATTTTCAAGTGTCAGGGATGAAAACCCAGGTGAGTGTGTGGTGAAGAGCAAAAAAACTGGTGAGTCAGCAAGAATATTCCTACAAGCTTCCATGAGTTCGGACAGTTTATCTTCTATCTGCCATACTTCCCCCTTGGGTCCGCGACCGAAAGATGGCGGATCCATGATAATCGCATCATATTTATTGCCACGCCTGTATTCTCTTTGAATATATTTCATTGCATCTTCGACAATCCAGCGAACGGGTCGATCACTCAGACCGGACAGTTCCAGGTTTTGCCGCGCCCAGTTGACAGAGGCCTTTGAGGCATCTAAATGGGTGACATGGGCACCCGCCGAGGCAGCGGCCAGTGTGCTACCCCCTGTGTAGCCAAAAACGTTAAGTATTTTGATTTTTTTGCCGTTAAGCAGTTTAAGCTGATCTATTATCCAGAGCCAATTGGGGGCTTGTTCGGGAAAAATTCCGATATGTCCAAATCCAGTGGGTTGTACTTTGAAAACGATATCGCGGAACTTGATCCGCCATCCGTTTTTAGGCAAGGGGCTATGTAACTTCCATTCGCCGCCAGTATCTTTGCCTTTAAAATATTTATATTCTCCTTCTGCTTTTTCCCATTCGGAGGCAGGAAGAGATTTTGGCCAAAGAGCCTGCGGTGCGGGACGACAAAATCGATGCGGACCAAATTGTTCTAGTTTTTGAAAAGAACCGGTATCTAGTAATTGATATTCGAAATCGTCAGAAGGGTAAGAAGAACTCATTATATGTTTAAAAACCTTACTTGAGCTATTGTGATAAAATTTTAAAGAAACTCAGACTACAAAATAACTTTAGGTAAATGCAGAATTATATCAGAAATTTAAATTACAAATTTGGTGCTTCTTTGGCACTTATTATATTGGTTTTGTCTTCTTGTACACCTGCAAAGGAAGAAAAGTCGAAAGCTGGAAAGAAGGAATTCGCGCTTCCAGTGCAAATTGGAAAAGTCGTCTATATGGATATTGCGGACGAGGTGCGGGCGGTTGGTAATATTCAAGCCGAGCAAAGGGTGATCATTGCTTCTGAAATCCGTGGCAGGGTGGCACGCATCTCGATTGAAGAAGGAATGAATGTGAAAGCCGGTGACCTACTTGCACAAATCGATTCCAGAGAATACGAGCTGACTTTAGATAGGTTACGCGCAGATTTGTCGGCTTCACAAAAGGAGTATAAAAAAGCTCAGGAAGGTCTGAGGCAGGAAGATAAGGACCGGTTGGATGCCAAAACCCGAGCAGCACAAAGTTCCTTAGACCTTGCGAAGATTGAATTGGGAAGAACAAAACAGTTGGTTGATCAACAAGTCCTTGCCCAGTCTGCTCTCGACTCCGCGGAAGATAAAGTAAGTCAAGCAATTGAAACTTTATTAGCCAGTCAGGCCGAACAGGCTGCTGGTATGAAGTCTCGCACTGAAGACATTGAAAAGTTGGAATCTGAGATGCAAGCCATCCGTAAGCAGGTTGCGGTCGCCGAATTAAACCTTTCGAAGGTAAATATTGTTGCTCCGTTTGAAGGGGTGATTATTGCCAAGGAAATCGAGCAGGGTGCGATTGCCGATTCGGGAACAGCAATTGTGCGAATGATAGGTTCATCAAGATTGAAAGCGGTTCTTGAAGTACCTCAGAACTATAGGAATAAATTAAAAAAATTGAAAAAAGCTCATTTTTTTGTGAAAGAGCTAGGTGTCAAGTTCAAGTACCAAAACAACCTAGCTCGATTGGTTCGAGTGATTCCCGATGCGAATATTTACTCAGGAAATATCAAAGTTCAAATTGATTTACCAGACCCGGACCCAGTGATATTTCCGGGGTTGACCCTTGAAAGCACTTTGAATTTTGGAGTACGCAAAAATGTTCTTCACGTTCCAGCAGTTTCTTTAGTAATTTCTGAAAAGGGAACGGTTGTTTATATTGTGAAAGATAAGAAAGCGCATCTCGTTCCTGTCAAGGCTTTCAAAGAGCATGATGACTTTGTCGAAATTAAAGACTTTACTCATCAGTTAACCGCTGATACTGACTTGATTTTAAGAGGATCAGGCGCTGTATTTCCTGGAGTTAATGTGTTTTTAACTAATCCGGTACCAAATACAGAAACCCCTTTCAGTTCTGCTTCAAAAGACAGTAAGCCTACGGAACTCTCTGACGAAACTCCTGCAAAAAATCCGGAAACCTGATGAAACTTATAGACCAATCTATTCGTAACTATCATACAGTTACGGTAATCATTGTTATGGCATTAGTCGTGGGCGTCTTATGCTTTCAAACTTTGCCACGACAATTGACTCCCACCGTCGACAAACCACAAATCGAAGTTAGAACTGAATATCCCGGACTGTCTCCAAATGAAGTAGAGCGTAACATCAGTCGCCGTCTTGAAGACCAACTAGAGTCTGTCGAAGGCATGAAGAAAATGACATCTACCAGTCAGCATGGATTGAGTACCATAAACCTTGAGTTTGACTGGGGTGTTGATAAGGACCTTGCTGTATTGGATGTGAACAACAAATTACAGCAGGTAAAAGACCTGCCTATTAATGCAGATAAGCCTACCTTACGCTCGATATCAAGTGATAACTCTAGTCCCATTATGTGGATTGTTTTTGATAAGCCTGATAAGAAAATGCCCGACCTTGATCAGAATTATATGTACAAAATTGGAGAAGACATCATTGTTCCTTCTTTAAGGCGGGTGAAAGGAATTGCTGATGTCTGGCATTTCGGTGGTGAAGATCGCGAAATGCGCGTGGAGTTCGATCCTTATAGTATGGCGCGTTTGCATTTAACCTATAAAGAAGTGATTGATCGCCTTAGAGGAGAAAATCAAAACACACGTGGAGGATTCCACGATGAAAAGAATCGTGCTTATACAGTTCGAGGACTCGGTGAGTTTCTTAGCCCTAAAGATATTTTAGATACAGTTGTAAAGCGGGATGGTGATAAGACAATAAGGGTGCGAGATTTTGCAACGGTGGTAGACGGCTACCAAAGAACGGATTCTTTAGTTCGGATCAGTGGAAGTTTGTCTAATGCATTTGGGGTGATTCGTAAAGCAGGTGCGAATGTTGTAGAGACCTGTAATTTGACTGCTCAACGTATCACGAAATTAAATCAAGAACTTTTGAATCGCGGCATTCCGCTTAAATTAAAAATCGTTTACAAAGATGTAGATTATATTGATGAAGCTATGCGTCTAGTGAA
>CAJWOD010000113.1 GCA_913044145.1 uncultured Nitrospina sp.
GCGCATGCAATTCAAACAGCAAAACGCCCGCTTATATATGCAGGTGGTGGCATCATTGCCAGTGATGCTTCTAAGGAGCTAGCAGCATTTGTCAAAAAGACTGGTATTCCAATAGCCACGACCGTTATGGGTTTGGGAGCCTTCCCCTCTAATGACCCTTTGTCTTTAAGGATGCTGGGAATGCACGGAGCGGTATACGCAAATATTGCCATCAATCATGCCGACTTGGTTATCGCCATGGGCGTACGTTTTGATGATCGGGTTACAGGAAAGCTGACAGAGTTTTGCAAAGACGCGCAATTCATTCAAATCGATATTGATCCTACAGAAATAAACAAAAATAGATTGATCGATATCCCTATTCAAGGCGATGTAAAACAAGCGTTGAAAACTCTAGATAAATATGTAAAGCCTCTAAAGGATATTCAACCCTGGTTGCAACAAATTGATGCATGGAAAAAAGAATTCCCCCTGTCTTTTGAAAACAAAAAAGGACAAATTGTTCCGCAAAGTGTTGTTCATGACATAAATAAAATTTCTGATAAAGACGCTATATTCTCTGTCGGTGTTGGACAACACCAAATGTGGGCAGCACAATTTTTGGACTTTGATGAACCCAACAACTGGTTATGTTCATCGGGATTGGGTGCAATGGGGTACGGTCTGCCTGCAGCAATGGGGGCTCAAGTAGCTTTTCCAAAACGGCAGGTAATCAATATCGAAGGGGATGGAAGTTTTTTGATGAATATCCAGGAACTGCAAACTTTGAAAATTGAAAATATCCCAGTAAAGAATATTATCCTCAATAACGCTCATTTAGGGATGGTCGCGCAATGGGAAGATCGGTTCTACAAATCTCTCAGAGGCCATACCTTTATTGGAGATGCTAATTTCGCGGAGGTTGCCCACGCTTTTGGAATTAAGTCGGAAAGTATTTCTGATCCAAAAAAGGTTCTTCCAGCCTTGAAACGCATGCTCAAACATAAGGGACCTTATGTTCTAGATGTAAAATATCCTTATAATGACAAGAGCCATGGTCATGTTATGCCTATGATTCCTGCCAATCATACCTACCTAGACACCTGTCTCGACGCATCTACAACGCTTCGGGATTATTGGAAAAAGAAAAACGAGTGACAGAAGATTACTTACTTCCACTGTTAGTAGTTATAGGTAAACGTCTATCTTTTCCAAAAGCTTTGGGGGTTATTTTAACACCTGGGGGACCTTGCCGACGTTTGTATTCGCTTGCATCTACCAGATTTGCAACTCTTTTAATATCTGCTGTCGACAAACCTGAAATCTTAATCTTGCCTACTGATTTATCTTCTTCAATATATTTCAACAAAAAAGGATCTAATAAATCGTAGGGAGGTAAAGTATCCGTGTCTTTTTGGTCTGGTCGCAATTCTGCAGAAGGCGCTTTTGTGAGAATGGATTCTGGGATAATCTCTTTTTTACTATTAACCCAATGAGAAATTTTATAGACCCAGATTTTTGGGACATCTTTAATGACAGCGAATCCACCTGCCATATCGCCATAAAGAGTACAATAGCCGACACTTAATTCACTTTTGTTGCCCGTAGCAAGAACCATCCAGCCCTTTTTGTTTGAAAGTGCCATTAATAGATTACCGCGAATTCTAGCCTGTATATTTTCTTCAGCCAAATCGGAATCGGTCCCCTTAAATACTTTTCCTAGAATTTGATCGTAAGCTTTCATGGCTTTTTCTATAGGAAGAATCAAAGTTTGAATACCGAGATTCTTTGCTAAACTCAAAGAATCCTGAACACTACCTTCAGAAGAATGGGGCGATGGCATTAATACCCCAATCACATTTTTTGCCCCTAATGCTTTTGAAGCAACAACAGCGGTCAAAGCTGAGTCAATTCCTCCACTCAAACCCAATACCGCCTTGGAAAATCCATTTTTAGAAACATAATCTTGCGTCCCTAATACCAATGCTGAGAAAATATTCTCAACCTCCGATTTTTTGTTATAGGTATAAACGGAAAGCGGGGGATATTTTTTATGCTTCGATAAACTTGCTGGTATCTGGTAAGAACGGATATTAGTTTTGGAAAATAATTTTTTTGGCGATTTAGGATTTAAAGCAATATCAGAACAAATTAGTTCTTCAGTGAATGAATTCCCGCGGAGAATTATTTTACCATCGGGCGCAACTATTAGACTTTGCCCATCAAATACTAGCTCATCTTGACCCCCAACGAGATTGACATAAGCGATATGGGATCGATAACTACGAGCACGCTGTTGAATCATTTTCTCCCGGGTTTTCCCTTTGCCCTTATGGAAGGGGGAAGAAGAGATATTTAAAAGTAAATCCACATTTCCTTGTCCGCAAAGAATTTTTCCAGGCCCCGAATCTTCCCAAAGGTCTTCGCAAATGGTAATGCCTAGCATTGCTCCTTTCAAACCAAATCTAACAGGGGAATTACCTTCATAGAAATATCTTTTCTCATCAAAAACACCATAATTTGGAAGGAGCATTTTTCGACAAGTCCCGACATGCTTACCATCACAAAGTAGGGCAGCAGAATTATAAATTACTTTGCCTTTTTTTTCTGCAAATCCAATAATGGCTGTCAACCCTTTAGTATAGCGACTGATTTTCTTAAGATTTTTATCGCATTGTTTTAAAAAACTCTCCTTAAGTAGTAAGTCCTCTGGAGGGTATCCAGTAACCGCCAGTTCAGGAAAAAGAACCAGATCCACCCCCAATTTTCTGGCTTGCTTTAAATTTTTTTTGATCTTGTCGGCATTGAAATTAAAATCACCAACAACTAAGTTCATTTGGGCCAAAGCAATTCTCAAAAAGGCAGATGAATTAGGTTTTTTTGCTTTTGATATCATTTTTTGAAAGACACTTGAAGTTTCTTTTGATTTATAAGCATTATTTTTCTTTTTTTCTGAAAAAAACTATGGGAAATTTATAATACATTCTCTTTCCCAGATTATACTACAATGGAGATTAAGCATAATTATTTGGGATCAATAACTTTTTATTAGAAATTTTTTAATTACCACAACTTAAAAATGACAGAATCCAATCAAGCAGAAAAAAGTATCGAACACTCCATCCGTAAAAATGGTTTTCCTCAAAAAATTGTTCGACTCCCCTTTAAAGCGGTTTATGATGCCTGCAAAAATTATGGAACAAACCTGTCCGATGTTTTGGATAATTTACAAGAAAAAAAAATATTTGGAAAAATTATTAGCAACCATGTTGAATTTCGCTCTCGAGAAAAGATCGATTTTAAGCCATCTGATCCTTCTTCGGCGAATGATTTTTCCTGGATTAAAGGGGCGGCAAGTAATTTGAAAGGATTTCAAGAAGCAGCAAAGGATGCTATGGGGAAAATGACCCCGGAACAAATGCAGGAAATCCGTAAGTCGGTTGAATCCATGAGCGATGAGGAAAAACAGAATATATTAAAAATGTTCTCCCAACGTTTTGATCCCTCAAAATAAACAAATAAATTCATTTTCCGAGGAAGCAGGTGTTAATTTTCTCTAAAGACATTGGCCAACGAGACCACATTCATGTGTTGGAAGACAAACTTCCAAATTTAAAAGATTATATGGAGTATCAAAGAAAACTGTTTCCATATACCATTGTCAGGGCAGGATTAGATCTGGCTTATAAAGAGGTCGACGATATCCTCAGTTTTATCGATAATGATTATCGACCACCTACCGACAGTAATCGACAGGAATATCCCCCGGATGTGGATCAGTGGTACCGCCAAAGGTTTCCTTGGTCTTCTGCATTTTTGAAAATGGAGGATATGCATTACACATTGGTAACCCTAATTAAAGCGATGGACTCCTTTCGGACGCACGAAACTGCTAATAGTTATCATTGGATGGTTTTGTATGATTCTGTGCATAATATTATCCTAGTATATAATAGCCTCATCCGTGAAAATCCCGATCAGTCCAGAGACATCCATCTTAGCAGTGGTGTTAAAGTAGAGTTTGACGATTTCATAAATAACTACTGGCCAAATCTCGATTTCATGATTTTTTCTCAGGCAGATTTTCCGCACAAACGACATATGCAAAGAAAGGAGTCCATTGAGGAGGCCATCAAGCAACGCATGGCAGAAGGGGAGGAGCCTTTAGCAGCACTTGAAAATCTCCAACCGAATCTAAAATTAGATGCAGCCACATTAAAACTTCTACGAAGAGATCCTGTGGAAACCAAGTTTCTTGAATTAACCAGTCACCCGGAAACAGGAAAACAATATGAAAGCCTGTATCAAAAAAATTTAAAAACTACTGAGCATGGAAAAATCTCAATTATTGATTCTGACTATTTAGCTAATTCCGAATATTTTCTGAATCAAAAATCAGAGTAAGAAGCTAAAGAATTTTGCTTAGCTCAAGTTACAAAAAGCTTGGAAAATCCAGAAGGCCAAGCTCAAATTAAGATTGATTATTACCCTTCTATTTTAAAAATTTGTTGACAAGCTAAAAAACATACGTGAACCTTGATTTCCCTTAGCTGAAGCTTTTCGATTGAGGCGTTTATCCAATTCCAGATACCCTGAAAGGCGGCCCGTTAAATTGAACCTAAGACCCAGACCGATAGAACCGAGGTCCTGTTTGTTTGAACCAGGTGAAGTTTTAAGACGATTCCACACCGTTCCATAATCGAAAAAAGTATAAGCTTTA
>CAJWOD010000114.1 GCA_913044145.1 uncultured Nitrospina sp.
GAATTGCTAATGAAGGTCGCATCCCTGTTCTTACACGGGTCAACAACATAAAGCTGAAGCATGCCGTTAACCCCGGCGACACTCTGCAGATTGAAGTGCAATTAAAAGACCTGGTTAGCTCTGCAGCTTATATGAAAGGCAAAGCATCAGTGAATGGTAAAATTGCTGTCACCCTTGAGTTTACAGCAATGCTCGTTGACTTGCCAGCGTGAGAGGAAATGAGCTAGAAAATTGCAGGGCAAACGCGATTAGTGTTCCACTTATTAATAAAAAGTGCTCTATATGAGTTTTCTAAATTTGGAAAATAAAAATATATTGGTATTAGGAGTTGCTAATAAAAAAAGTGTGGCCTGGCATATTGCAAAAACTCTGGAAGAAGAAGGTGCCAAGGTCCTATATAGTGTGCGCTCTGAAGACAGGAAAAATTCTCTCAATAAACTGTTGGCAGGGAAACCTGTTTTCATCTGCGATGTTGAAAAACCAGAAGATATTAAGCGTCTAAAAAATGATATCGGAAAAGAATGTAAAACACTACATGGACTGGTACATTCTATTGCGTTTGCCAATTATTCAGAGGGTTGGAAACCTTTTCATAAAACACCACGGAAAGATTTTTTACAATCCATTGACATAAGCTGTTATTCGTTAATCGCGCTGTCTGATATGTTAAAAGGTTTACTAGATAAAAAAGCTTCCGTCGTCACTGTCTCAATTTCTACCACTCGTATGGCTGCAGAAAATTATGGCTACATGGCACCTGCTAAAGCAGCACTGGATTCAACACTATGTTTTCTAGCCAAATCATTCAGTGCTTTTTCAGAGATTCGGTTTAACTCAATCAATCCCGGCCTTCTTAAAACATCTGCTTCTGCAGGCATCCCTAATTATATTGATTCCTTCCTGTATGCTGAAAAAGCAACACTAAGAAAAAAAGCTCTTGCCACTAAGGAAGCAGCCGACGCCGCTGTCTTTTTATTGAGCGAGCGCTCAAGCGGTATCAATGCCCAAGGAATAGTTCTTGATGCAGGAATGTCCATCAATTATTTCGATCAAAACCTGGTTAAACCCGAATAAAGATGGTTGATTGGAGTTTATACTTCGAGTGGGTTTACAATAGACCTTTTTTACATCTCGTCTGATCAAAGAATTGGAAATCGAATGATCGTTTCCTTTTTAAATTCTGTTAATATATTTCGCGTATTATTAAATTGATCACCGTAATTTGAAAGGGAACAGATGGTTCTGATTGATGGTAAAAAAGTTTCAGCAGAAATTCGAGGCTGCCTGGCGAAAGAAGCAGGGGAATTAAAAGAAAAAACAGGAAGAGTTCCTGGTTTGGCAACGGTATTAGTTGGCGATGATCCTGCCTCCGCCGTCTATGTTCGAAATAAAAATAAAATATGTCGCGAATTAGGATTTAAGTCCTTTGAACAAAAATTATCTCTTGATACATCCGAAGCTAAATTGTTGCAATTAATAAAAGAATTAAATTCTAATAATGATATACATGGCATATTGGTTCAGTTGCCTTTACCAAGCCAAATTGATTCTGAAAAAATTCTTCAGGCAATTGATCCAAATAAGGATGTAGATGGTTTTCACCCTGTAAACGTGGGTAAACTCGTGGTAGGAAATGCTTTGCTAACGCCTTGCACTCCAACAGGAATTATTAAATTACTGGATTACTATGAAATTGATATTTCAGGAAAACATGCGGTTGTTTTAGGAAGAAGCAATATAGTCGGGAAACCGGTGTCAATGCTATTACTGCAACGTAACGCAACCATCACAATTTGCCATTCACGCACCACAAATTTAGAAGAAATTACACGTAGTGCAGATATTCTAGTTGCTGCTATAGGCCGGGCAAACTTTGTCACAGAAAATATGGTGAGTAACGGGGCAATAGTAATTGATGTAGGGATAAATCGTGTTGATGGTAAATTAACCGGTGATATCAATTTTGAACCTGTTTCAAAGAAAGCTTCGTATATAACTCCAGTTCCCGGTGGCGTTGGGCCGATGACTATTGCCCTCCTTATGGAAAATACTTTAAAGGCCTTTAAAGAATCTATTGGTATAAATTAGTAAAATAAATTCCCAAAACCTAATGATACAAAATCGACAAGCCCGAACAAAAAAACATTCCAGTTTAGCTAAAAAATCCGACGGCTTTTTGGATAAAGAAAAACCTGTGAATCACGGAGGCGGCCCACAAGTATATCAAGTCAGCGAATTGACTCGTGATATCAAGGCTATAATGGAGGCTGCTTTTGATTCCGTCTGGGTTGAAGGAGAAATTTCAAACTTTAACACCGCGGTATCAGGCCATAGTTATTTTGTGCTTAAGGATGAAAATTCACAAATCCGTTGTGTATTATGGAAAGGACACCGATCAGGGATAAAATTTCAACCAGAGGATGGAGATAAGGTTTTACTGTTTGGAAGAATCACTATTTATGATGCTCGTGGGGAATACCAGATCGTTACAGAAAGTATGGAGCCAAGGGGACTGGGTGCCTTACAAAAAGCCTTTGAACAACTAAAGACCAAGTTAGAGAAAGAAGGGCTATTTGATGAAGAGAGAAAAAAGTCACTTCCTGAATTTCCTTGGAAAATCGGTGTGGTTACGTCTTCCACAGGAGCAGCGGTAAAAGATATCCTAAATATAATAAGAAGGAGAAACCCAAAAGTTTCGGTTCTACTTTATCCGGCAAAAGTTCAAGGGGAAGGAGCGGCAGATGAAATCGCCACTGGTATAAGAGAATTGAATACAAGAAAAGACATAGAGGTGATTATAGTTGGGAGAGGGGGTGGTTCTTTGGAAGATTTATGGGCTTTTAACGAAGAGTTGGTAGCAAGAGCTATTGCAACCTCGCGTATTCCTGTTGTTTCTGCTGTGGGACACGAGATAGATTTTACCATTTCAGATTTTGTGGCAGACCTACGAGCACCGACCCCATCTGCTGCTGCCGAATTAACAGTTCCTCTTCTTCACGACACCATTCAGGATATTAAAACACTTAATGAAACACTTATTAACTCAATGAAGCAGAAGCTTCGATATTATTATGACTTGTTAAAAATGTTGATGGATAGGAGATTTTTTCATCAACCCAAGGAAATTTTCAATCTTCAAATCCAACGGGTTGATGACCTCCATTCCCGCTTGCTTCGAGGGCTCCAACAAGGCCTGATGATCCAGCAACAAAAATTAAAGGATAAAATACACCGTTTATTCCAGGCTTCCCCAGAAAAAAATATTTCTTATTTGAAAGAAAACGTAGGAATTCTGGAAAAAAGAATGTTCCAAGTTATTCAATCCCAAATACTTCTTCATAAGGAACGTCTTGAGGGGATTTTAAAAAACTTGAATGCTTTTAATCCGCTTTCTATTTTAGATAGAGGGTATAGCATTAGCTCTAAAGATAATTTATCTTTAAAAGATACGGAAGGGATAAACCCCGGGGATTCGATTCAGATAAGACTTGCAAGAGGATCCCTTGATTGCACCGTAAAAAAAATAATACGTGAATAATAAAATAGCACCGTCCTTTAAAAAAGATTTTAAAAACTTAATTTTTGCAATATAAACTTGGTTTTAAAGAGGTCGATTATGGGTGAAATTAAATTTGAAAAAGCTATTCAAAGGCTCGAAAAAATTGTCGATGATCTTGAAAAAGGTGAAATGGATATTGATAAATCCCTAGAGATTTTCGAAGAAGGGATAAAAATGTCTCGTGTTTGTTCCAAAAAACTGAACGAGGCTGAGGCTAAAATCGAAAAACTGACAAAAGGTCAAAAAGGTGAGCTAGTAACAGAACTCTTTCCCTTGGTAGAGGAAAATGACCAATAACAAAAACAAATTGCGTATTGATCAATTATTGGTAAAAAAAAACTCGTAACGACAAGAGAAAAAGCTCAGGCTATTATTCTTGCAGGAAAGGTAAGAATAAATAATGAAATTGTAGATAAGCCGGGTAAACTTTTCGATCAAAACGTACAGATTAATTTGTTAGGCGAGGATCATCCTTTTGCCAGTCGTGGCGGTATTAAACTTCAACACGCTTTAGAGAAATTTAACATTGATGTGAATAATAAAATTGCCTTGGATATTGGTGCCTCCACAGGGGGTTTCACTGATTGTCTTTTGCAAAACGGTGTCAAAAAAATTTATGCAGTCGATGTTGGATATGGACAACTTAATTGGAAATTAAGAAATGATCCTCGTGTTATTTGCATGGATCGTTTAAATGCTAGAAATTTAAAGCGTGAAGATTTGTTCGATGACCCCCAACTTGTAGTCGTTGATGTTTCATTTATTTCTTTAAAACTAATTCTTCCGCCTCTATTTAAAATTTTAAAGCAACAAAATGAATTGGTTGCCTTAGTCAAACCTCAGTTCGAAGTTGGAAAAAACGAAGTTGAAAATAAAGGTATTATTAAGGATCCACTTAAAAGGACTAATACCCTATTGCGATTAAACAGTTTCATATCTGAACAAGGTTGGGTTTTATGCCACTTAACTGAGTCCCCGATACAAGGCCAGAAAGGTAACCGCGAATATCTTATTCACTGCGTTCCTACTGGAAACTCTTTAAATGAAGAAGAGATCAAAAAAGTGGTTAGCAATTAAATTTCATCTTTGTAAACCACAAAACTATTAGTAGGATATACTAGGTGAGTGT
>CAJWOD010000115.1 GCA_913044145.1 uncultured Nitrospina sp.
GCCTTTTCAAAAAATATTTAATAGATCTCGAGAATAATGCCCAAATAGAAATTTTCATATAGAAATGCTAGCGCTGCTGTCAAAACTAAGGCTTTTGTAGAAGCGATTCCCTTAGATCTGTTGGTATTAATTATAATTTAGAAAGGGAGTAAAATTTTCTGAGATGATTTTATCAACCCCCATAATTCCTTTCTTCTTTATATAAATGACCACATTAATTACAGGGGCCACAGGATTTTTGGGTTCAGCCATCGCACGAGAACTACTCCATGATGGACGCAAAATTAAACTGCTGGCTCGGGGTAATGCTGACTTAAGAAATATTGAAGGGCTTGAAGCAGAAGTAGTGAAGGGAGATCTCCGTGATCGGGAATCACTAAAATCTGCTATGACAGGTTGCTCTACGCTGTACCATGTTGCGGCCTATTACAGTTTATGGGATCAGGATAAAAAGCTCATCTATGATATTAATGTCCAGGGAACTCGCAATATCTTAGAAACAGCACTAGAATTGGGTCTAGAGCGTGTTGTTTATACTAGTACGGTGGGGTGTATCGGCCTATCTGAAGACCGCACACCTACCAATGAAGATCAGCCAATGGACCCGGCGACTCTAAGTAACGATTATAAAGTTTCCAAGTTTCGGGCGGAAAAAATTGCCTTTGAAATGCACAATAGAGGGCTACCTGTTGTTATTGTAAACCCCAGCACTCCAATAGGTCCACGCGATATAAAACCAACCCCAACTGGAAAAATTATCCTCGATTTTCTAAATGGTAAAATGCCTGCATACTTGGATACAGGGTTAAACCTGATCGATGTAGTAGACTGCGCACGTGGACATATTCTTGCTGATGAGAAAGGCAGGGCAGGAGAACGATATATTCTTGGCAATAAGAATATGTCATTAAAAGAGATACTCCAGACCTTGGAAAAGATTACTGGGATCAAAGCTCCAACTATCAAGATGCCCTATTGGGTAGCATATGCAGCTGGTCTGGCCTGTGAAGCCATGTCTAATCTGATCACTCAAAAACCACCGGCCGTCCCGCTTGCTGGAGTAAAAATGGCAAAATATTTTATGTATTTTGATTCTTCCAAGGCCATTCGTGAGCTGGGGTTACCGCAAAACCCGGTGGAAGACGCGTTGAGCCAATCCGTCCATTGGTTTCAGGAAAAGCACCGCTGACATATGGAAACACTTTCCTTACTTTGGGGCACGGTATTGCTTCGTCCGTATGTTTTTATATTCCTTGCGGTTTACCTGACGATAGCTATTTTAAATATGGGCGTGCTACGTTCCTTGTTTTTCACTGTTCTTGCCTATAGTATCGCATTTCTTTGTGAATATTCTTCAACCCGAAATGGCTTTCCCTTCGGATTTTATACTTATATCGATACGACACGGGACCAGGAATTGTGGATCAGCAATGTCCCTTTTATGGATTCCCTTTCCTTTTCATTCCTGATTTATGTGAGCTATACGTTAAGCTTACTTTTGTGGGCACCGCTTATTAAAAAAGGCTGGGACATACGATTGGGGGAGATCGGCCCTATCAAACACTCTTTTAAAGTGATCGCATCAGCATCCATTCTATGTATGCTGATGGATGTTATAATTGATCCAGTCGCATTTCGCGGTGACCAGTGGTTTCTTGGAAAAATTTATTTCTATCGAGAACCTGGAGAATATTTCCATATTCCACTGACAAATTTTGCTGGCTGGTTGTTTGTCTCAGCTACCACACTCACTTGCTTCGCCGCCTTCAACTCATTGTTGGACCATAAGATACCACTGAAAACTAAGCAAATAGCGGGCCAGGCGCTTTTAGGGCCTGGATTATATTTTGGGGTATTGGCCTTCAACTTGGGGGTTACTTTTTATATTGGCGAATTTCTACTGGGAGTTTGGGGAATTTTTTTTACTTCTGGGGTCTTAAGCTTGGTGGGGTTTAAGATACGAAATTAAAACCTAATAACTACATGGTCTTTGAACCAATATATATTCCATAGACAATGGCTGCGAAAACGATTCCCATTAAAAGGTTGTCAATGGCTACCGATTTCCAATCGGGGATACGACCCCAGCTAGCCCAGGGAATAATAACGATAAACAAAGAGAGAAAACCCAACACTAACAGACAGGCTAGAATAAATATCAGTTTTTTTTCATCCATAAGGACACAGGGTTTTTAATGCATTCTAGTGTTCATATAAAAACCATATACAAACAGGACTATAGCAACCATTACAATTCCGCTGTCTACTAAAGTATCCTTCCAATTGGGTAGCAGATAATTAGTAAACCAGGGAATCGCAACAAAAAGTACCGCTATAAAACCGATTCCTAAAAGGCTTAAAATGGTAATGATTAAAACCTTATCGTTCATAATTGAATTCCTTTAACGTTTTAGCGCATAAACATTTATAGACTTCCCAGAATCATTGTACCAATTAAACCGAAGGTATGGAAAGAATTGAACAATTATAGAAGACTTGGGGTATTCATATGGAGAGTTTTTTAACATTAATATCCTTTAAGAAGAAAGGTTCTAATTGGTTGTAGATGGGGGTGTGCTTGTCCTCAAGGCTCCCTGGAAAGCGGCTTCTGCTTCCTTATAAAAGCGTTCGCGATGAGGGATGTGTTTTCTGGAGAAATGAAAAACACACAGTTTCTTTACACACGCTTCTCGGGCTAGAGATCCAGCCTGATGAGAAGTAAGGTGAAATCTTTCCTGCCCCCTAGATTCTTCATCCGCTAAAAAAGGAGATTCACAGAAAAATATATCAGCAGATTTGATCAATTCAATTATTCTTTGCTTGTTCGGCTCATTATAAACAGTATCCACAACATATCCAATTTTCTGCCCAGGAGAAACATCCACAAGGTCTTCTTTCAACTGACCCAGAGAAATTGACTTCATCCCAGCCTTTCCATCTAGCTTAAAGGGAACGTCAATAGAATAAGTGTCTGGTTCTTCTTGCAACACAGCTTTTTTTAATTCATTTAACCATGCACCCTCAGCAACCCGCATCTCCTCTAATCGGTCTTTATTAATATTTACATGAAGTTTTTCCTCGAGGCAAAATCCCAAACAAGGGACTCGGTGCTCCAATATAACTGCCCGCACCTTAACTGAAGGGTCTTCAAGAATGACTCCACCTTGCAACTCAAACTCTTTTTTATTAGTAAGCTTGAACTTATCCATTGCCCTGAAGCTGGCTTTAATCAGCTTTTCTTCTCTTACCTCAACCACTTCAATGGTCAGTGACTCTTCATAACGATCTACCAGATTCCAAGTAAATCCAGCCAGCTTACCTTCTACATTTTTTATGAAGTTTTTGGGGCCGTAAAAAGTCAAAGTTTTTTCCCGACCGAAAAAAGTTCTGAGTAAACGGTCAAAACCAATGAAATGATCAATATGTGTATGGCTGACAAAAACATGCGAAACCTTCAAAAGTTCTGCATTGCTCAACGGAGAAATATCCCCCAAATCGAATAAGAGAGCTCTTTTCTGAAACAAAAACTGCACTAACATTCCAGGATCGCCAAAAGGGTCATTGACTAAAGATGCGCAAAGAGTGGATTTCATTACACGGCATCCCCTGATTTTGAACTATTAAAACGTAGGGACGCCTGAATAAAAATATCCAGGTCACCATCTAGAACCGCATCTACGTTACCTACTTCTACATTGGTTCTCAGATCTTTTACCAAACGGTAAGGATGTAGAACATAGGAGCGAATCTGACTGCCCCACTCAATTTTCTTTTTTTGCTTTTCCATTTCTTTTTTTTCCTCATCCTGTTTTTCCTGCTCTAATTCATACAATCGTGATTTCAGAACTTTAATGGCCGAGGCTTTATTTTTATGCTGCGATCTTTCATTTTGACATTGGACCACGATCCCTGACGGCACATGAGTCAGGCGGACTGCCGAATCGGTTGTATTAACACCCTGCCCTCCCGGACCAGAAGCACGGTAGACATCGACTTTTAAATCTTCCTCTTTAATTTCAACTTCGATATCGTCATCAGCCTCGGGGTAAATGAAAACAGAAGCAAAGGAAGTATGCCTTCTTTTGTTGGAGTCGAATGGTGAAATTCTGACCAGACGATGCACCCCCATCTCTGCCTTTAAATATCCAAAAACATAGTCACCGGATAATAAAACCGTGGCGCTTTTTATGCCCGCCTCCTCGCCATACTGAGTATCAAGTACTTCTGCTTTAAAACCATTCCGGTCACTCCATCGCAAGTACATGCGAAGCAACATATCTGCCCAATCCTGGGACTCCGTTCCTCCAGCACCGGAATTGATTGCCACAAAAGCGTTGCTGAAATCATTTTTTTCAGAAAGGAGCGCTTTAAATTCTGCCTCCGTAACTTGATCCTCCAGATCCGTTAGGGAAGATTTAATTTCTGTCAGAAGAGACGGATCACTATCTTCTTCTAACAATTCCAACATGGCATTAATATCTTCACTGGCATTCTCTAGGTTTTTCCATATATCAACCTGACGTTGAAATGCGGATCTGTTTTGTAGTAATTTTTGGGCTTTCTGATTATCGTCCCAGAATCCGGGCCTGGAAATCGATTCATCAAGAGATTTGAGGGTTTTTAATTT
>CAJWOD010000116.1 GCA_913044145.1 uncultured Nitrospina sp.
CTTTTTCAGTTTGCGAATTTCGCCAGCGTCGTCTTTTTTAGATGCTTCTGCCAGATTGGACTGAGTTTTTTTGAGATGTTCCTGCAGTTTTTCAACGGTTGCCATGTTGGTTTTTTCCATTATTAAAGGGTTCAGGTAAGGAAACCTTATACCATATTGAGGCTTACTTAATCAAGGAGCATGGTTATTAGGTTTACGGCGCTATTGCCATAATAACCAGGGTAAAACCATTGGTAAATTCTCAGCCGTTCTGGTACTTTTGCGCACTATTCTTTCACGAATCGAGACGCTAACGTTTTTATACATGCTCCAGCACCTGTAAATCAATTTGTCGCCTTGAAAGATCGACATTGGAAACACGAACTTTGACACGGTTTCCAATCTGAAAAACGCGGTGGCGTTTTTGTCCTATTAGTTTATGCTCGGTTTCTATAAAGAGGTAATAATCATCCATAATGCTTGAAATTTTTACCAACCCTTCTACAAAAACGTTTTCCAGTTCAACAAAAAAGCCAAAACCTGTAACTCCCGTAATAATCCCATAAAACGTCTTGCCTATTTTATCCACCATGAATTGGGCCCGTCGAAGACTTATTATTTCTCTTTCGATGGACATAGCCTGAATTTCCATTTGTGTCGACTGGTCAGATATCTCGGATAATGAAGTTTGCAAAACTTTCTTTTCTTTTTTTGAGCATTTGTGCTTCAGATATTTTTTTACGATCCTGTGGACGATTAAGTCAGGATATCTGCGGATGGGAGAGGTGAAATGTGCGTAATGCGCAAACCCGAGACAATAGTGGCCGGGGTCGGAGGGAGAGTAATGTGCCTTTTTCATAGTCCTCAATAACAGGGTGTTGACCACCCTTTCTTCTGGGGTGCCTTGAATTTTTTTTAACAGAGCATTTAAGTCCTGCGAGCGGATTTTTTCGGAGGACGAAAGCCTTAGGCCGAAAGAAGAAATAAATTCTTTAAATTCCAGTAGTTTGTTTGGATCAGGCGGTTCATGGATTCGATGAATACAAGGGATTTCTTTTTCGTACAAGTTAAGAGCAACGGCTTGATTAGTTGCCAGCATGAATTCTTCGATCAATTGGTGAGCGGCGTTGTGCTCAACCACACCTATTTGTTTCACTTTTCCTTCTTCAATTTGAATACTCGGTTCGGGTACATGAAAATCAACACTGCCATGTTTGAACCTTTTTTTTCTAAGTGTCTGACTGAGATGGTGCATGTCTGCAAGTGTTTGCATGAAAGGAGAATCTTTTACTTTTTTACTACCTTGTTCGATTAGTTTAGCAACCTCGGTGTAAGTAAACCGTCTTCGACTTTTGATATATGATTTATGAATTTGTGTTGCCAATGCATTGCCTTGACGGTCAAAATCAATAATTACACTTAGCGTCAGACGAACTTCGTTTGGTTTGAGGCTACAAGCCTCATTGGAAAGGATTTCTGGGAGCATTGGGATCACCCCGTCCGCGTAATACACACTTGTGCCTCTTTCGAAAGCTTCTTCATCTAAATGAGAATTTTCTGTTACAAAATGGCTGACATCAGCAATATGCACGCCGAGACGATAGCCTTCGCCCATAGATTCCAGTGAAACCGCATCATCAAAATCTTTTGCCGATTCGCCATCTATTGTAAAAGTAAGAAGATCAGTCAAGTCTTTGCGATCGTTCGGCTGGTTTTCTTTTGCCACTGTTTTTGCTTCTTTGATAATTTTTGGTGGAAAACCCTGACGTATACCAAACTTTCTTAGTATGGATTGTACTTCGACCTCAGGGTCATTGGATTTACCAAGGATTTCTATGACCTTACCGACAGGAGGTTGGTGCCGTGTGGGGTAGGTCTCGATTTTCACATCTACAATCTGACCGTTCTTGGCGTCTTTTCGATTTTTTCCGGGTATGAACACATCGTGAAAATGTTTATCTTCCGTAGGAATGACCCAGCCGTCGCGCCCAAACGTCTCATAGACACCGACTAAATTTGGAGTATTGCGCTGAAGAATTTTTATAACGCGACCTTCGGGGCGACCGGGTTCTTTTTCAGATTCTACTCGCACCACAACATGATCTTGATGCATGGCTTCGTTCATACTTTTCCGATGGACAAATACATCGTTGGTATCGTGATGCTTATCGGGAACGACGAAGCCAAATCCGTTTGGATGCCCATGCAACCTACCGGTGATCAGGTTCATTTCGTCTGGGAGACCGTAACGACCACCGCGAATTTTTACTAATGAACCTTGGGCCGCCATATCCTTAATTCGGTTACGAAATTCACGATGCTCTGCATCAGTTATCCCGAAGTGTTTGGAAAGCTCAGAGATTTTCATAGGGCGGCTGATTTTTTTCTTCATTAAAACCAGAATCCGCGCGTCGGTGAGTTTCATAGATTAGGTAACATAAAGGGTGTGAAACACTTGATATCCTATAAACAAGGGAAATGCAATGCCGAGATTGCGTAGATTTTTGTAAATGCTTCACTTATAATCCCCACAGGACCCACTATTGTGGGAGGGAGTATTAGCCGAATGGAGTTATAAAGGAAAATATCATGGGCCCTATGCGGAGTGGCTCGCGTTAGCTAGTGAAGGAGAAAGATGAAGGTCCAAGTAAATTGGCTGAATGAATATACGGATATCGATGTTCCCACAAAAGATTTGGGTCATGTCCTAACCATGGCGGGTTTGGAGATTGAGAGTCATGAGATGCTCGATGAAGAAAAAGGCGATGTGCTGGAATTGAATGTGACTCCTAATCGGGGATATTGTTTGTCGCATTTGGGTGTGGCTCGTGAAGTTTCTGCATTGATGGGGCGGAGATTTACCTCCCCTGACGCCCAAGCTTTTTTGGAGAAAAGTTGGGGTTCGGTACCTGTCACAGAGAAATTAACCGTGGAAAACCAGGAAGAAAACTTATGCCCTCGCTATTCGGCTTTAGTGATTGAAAATGTCAATCCAGGCCCCTCTCCTAAATGGTTGTGTGATCGGTTGTTGGCCATTGGTTTGCGACCCATAAACAATATTGTAGATATAACCAATTTTGTAATGATGGAGTACGGGCAACCCTTGCACGCTTTTGACTACGAATTACTCTCTGGAAAAAAAATTATTATTCGACATGCGAAAAAAGGCGAGCCGTTTACCAGTCTCGATGGCAGTGAGTTGAAGCTTGAACCCGATACTTTGGTCATTGCAGATGCAGAAAAGCCTGTGGCCTTGGCAGGGGTCATGGGCGGTACCAATAGCCAGGTTACGGAAAGTACTCAAAATGTGGTCTTGGAAAGTGCTTGCTTTGATTCTGCAGCTATTCGAAAAGCATCAAAAAAATATGGGTTGCGGTCCGACTCTTCTTATCGGTTCGAAAGGGGTGTTGATATGGACGGAGTCATCAATGCCCAAGCGCGTGCCGCTTGTTTGATAAAAGAGCTTGCAGGGGGTGATATCTGTAAAGGAAGGATTGATGTTTACCCTAAAACACGAGAGAACATTCAATTGTCGTTACGGGTATCGCGTGTAAACCAGGTGCTGGGAGCTGAGTTTAGTGCAATGCAAATCAATAAAATCATTTCCCGGTTGGGATTGAAGGTCGAAGGAGACTCAAATAAGAAAGCCTTACAGGTGGAAGTGCCCAGTTTTCGTCCGGATTTGACACGCGAAATAGATGTGATCGAAGAAATTGCCCGAATCGATGGCTTCGACAAGGTTGCAACAGTTTTTCCTATTGCTTCTGTTCGCCCTGTACAAATTACGGCCAAGCAAGCTTTATTGCGAAAAGTTAGGGATGTACTTTGTTATACAGGTTTTTCTGAAACGGTTCATTTTAGTTTTATAGAACGCGAAAAAGCCGAAGGTTATTTGTCATCCTTTGCAACGACTGGAGATAAAGTAATTTCATTGAAAAACCCTTTAAGTTCTGAAAACGATACCATGAGGACCAGTTTGATACCTGGATTACTGAAGACCATCTCAAATAATATGAGTAAAGGGCAAAAGCCTTTAAAACTTTTTGAGATTGGAAGCGTTTATTTTTCAGATTCTCAAGGTAATCGAATTGAAAAAACAGTTTTGACAGCTATAGTTTTGGGTCCCTATGAACTTACGCCATGGAAACCTCGCGGTAAGGATTATGATTTTTATGATTTGAAAGGAGCATTTGATAAATTATGTTCTCAATGTGGGTTGCAGATAGCTTTTTTGGCAAAAGCAGAAAGGCCCTTTTTGCTACCCGAAAAATCAGTAAATTGCAAATCTGGCGATAATGTTCTGGGCTATTTGGGTGAACTTTCACCTGAAAATACGGGAACTATCGAAAAAGTTTTCGTGTGGGAAATGGATTTGCAGGCGATGGAGGGTTCGCTTCGCCCTCGCACCCGCTTTCAGAACATTGCCAAATTTCCAGAAACCTACCGGGATATTTCTATTCTAGTGGATCGACAGGTTACTTCGGAGCAAGTTTCGGATCTAATTTTAAAAACGGGTCAGCCTCTTCTAAGTCGAGTTGAGTTGTATGACCATTTTGAAGGAAAAAAAATTCAGTCTGATAAAAAAAGCCTTACCTTTGC
>CAJWOD010000117.1 GCA_913044145.1 uncultured Nitrospina sp.
TCAGTTTATTAATTCAGAATTAATAATAATATCTTTTACGATATTGCCCTCACTCTCCGGAATAACTAAACTTTTTCCATTTAAAGTTAAATCAGTGCCCTGTTTATTACCAATGGTTAATCGAAATATTTCATTTCCCCAGTAACTTTTTTCTTCACCCGCCGATAGAATAAAATCCTCCTCTCGGAAATCATCAACATTTATATTGAACCATGAATTGTTTTTAACCTTAATAGTCAATTTCAGGGGTTTTTCAATATTCCCCGGGGCTTTTCCTTCTTTAATTATTAAATTATTTTTTTGTTTTTGAAGCTCAGGTTTTGGTTTGATAGCATCTAATTCCTTTTCCACCACTAAAGTTTTTTTTGTAGCAGATGCTTCTGGATTAGGAATACTATTTTCTAATAATTCTTTGTTTGAAGAATTCTCTGTAATTTTTGACAAGGTTTCTTTTTCATTAGGTGTACCCAGTATCGAGAAAGAAGGTTTAACTATTTTTGTTGTTGAGTTATTTTTATCTAAATTTATAAATTTGGTAAAAAAAAGAAGAGCTAAAATACCTAAGCCTGCAATTACAAATCCTATATATTTTTTTGCTGTATTAGGTGATTTTGATTGTGAGTTCCGGCCTTTTTCAATTAATTTGTTTCCAATGGATTCTTCATAACTATTCAGCATTTCATCAACGTCAGATCCTATTATATTTGCATAAGATCGGATGTACCCTTTAATAAAAACTTCACCAGGAAGATCATCAAACCTGTTATCTTCGAGTGCTTCGAGGAATCGAATGTGAATTTTTGTGATCCTTGATATTTGTTCAAGAGGTACACCTCTTAATTCACGTTCATGTTTTATATAAGACCCGAAGTTTTCGATCATGATCAAAGGATTTACATTTTTTGG
Source organism: uncultured Nitrospina sp. (assembly GCA_913044145.1). Lineage (GTDB taxonomy): Bacteria > Nitrospinota > Nitrospinia > Nitrospinales > VA-1 > UBA8687. The sequence goes on from CAJWOD010000117.1 coordinate 907, forward strand.
ATGATATTCCGCCGTATATATATTTAATCTCGAAGTTTGATCAAAACAATGAACAGTTTAAATAGGAAAGGCCCATCTTCTTTAGGAGTTACAAGCGATTCTTGTAAGAAAATATCTATTTAGCGAACCCCGGGTCATCATCAAACATATTGTTGTAATCGCTGTCAATAGAATCATCTGGGTCCGACCTACACCAGTCAAAATCGTCATCGTTGCTTCCGTCTTCTTCAAACCCAGAAGCCTCGACGCTTTGTAGGTCGGCCACGAATGGGCCTATATCAACAGCACTAAATTCGCTACCACCACATTGGCATTCTGATTCCCCGGACATGAATTCAGTTTCATTTTTAAGAATGAATGCCATGCCGCAATTATCGCAGGTATGGGCTTTATGAGAATCAATGAGGTTCGGACTTAAAAGTTTTTCTCGGCATTGGTTGCAAACCGCCGAACTACCGGTTTTGAAATCAGAATAAAGATTGTCGATGCCGCAAGCCGGACACTCAATCAAAAATGGTTGTTCAACAGCCATGAGGTTTAAGAATTAGAGCTTTCTGGAAATATTTTGGACATATCACCCATTTTTTCCATAGCCTCTTCTTTACTCATTTTGGTAATATCAATTCCCATTTCAGCTAGCGCGCCTGAAAACGGGCATTTGCTAGCACCGCTCTTAGCTTCTTCACCGTCGGCTTGTTTAGCGGGCTTTTCTGTTTCAATTTTTCCAGCTTCTGCCATAATTATCCAATGCATCGATTCTATTGTCTGTTGCTTTTCAGTGGTTAATTTTTGCAGAGTTTCTTTGGTTTCAGGATGCTCGACTATCGCAGCAGCTTCCTGATACTTTTCCAAGGCTTTTTTTTCAAATTCAACAGCTTCTTTCAATGCTGCGGCAGAATTGGGCATTATCACTCCTCCTGAATAATTAGGGTCTATTAAATTATTGTTAAGATAAAAAAATATACCAAACTCTAGGCCCAAATAGCAACTACTACTAGTTAGGATCCATATATCACCCTTAGCTTTTGTCCCAACTTGTTATAAATAGAGCAATTCTTGGATGTTATGAATCGTTTTCAGGATACAATGGTGTTATTTGAGTTTCTTGTTTTAAAAGAAGCTTAAGCTGGGCTTAGCTCGACCACATCATTAAAAAACCACAGATTCAAATTTGCTGACTCAACCATCTATTATGGGGCCATTTAGCGAACTGGTCTGGTAAACGGATTTACAATCGGTTGTTTCAGACATAGAATAACAGCGAGATCTAATTCCCTCGCCAAGGTAGGGGAATTTTTATTTTAAATTAGTTCGAAAAAGTGTAGACTTCGGCCTTCAATTGTTACCGGATTCAGACTCTATAAATTCAAGTATGGTGTAATATGAGTGATATTAACAAAGAAATAAATTCTTCTAATATTTCAGAGCAAAAAGAAGAACCTAGACTGATGGAATCGTATGGATCTTTTCCTGTTTGGTCTCTTAAGTTGATTGATGCAATAACTCCGGAGTTTCTGATCTCCAAGGAACCCGTTGAGAAAAAAAAACTTCCTCAGTAACTTTTTTCCCATAAATAATGAAACCGATTCAAAGGGCATTAATAAGTGTTTCGGATAAGACAGGTATTCTAGAATTCGCGAAAGAACTTCATAATTCTGGAATTGAAATTCTTTCTACGGGAGGTACCGCGGAGCTTCTACGTAAAGATGGAGTACCTGTAATTCAGGTTTCTGATTATACAGGTTTCCCAGAAATGATGGATGGTAGAATCAAAACTCTGCACCCAAGGGTTCATGGAGGAATTCTTGCGCGAAGGGATGTTCCCGAACATTTACAGGCTATGGAAGAGCATGGTATACGCCCTATTGATCTTGTGGTGATAAACCTTTATCCCTTTGAACAAACAGTGGCTAAAAAAGGCAGTACATTGGAAGAAGCAATAGAAAATATTGATATAGGTGGTCCTGCCATGGTTCGCTCATCTGCAAAAAACTATAAAGACGTCACTATAATCGTAGACCCTGAGAACTATGGAAAGGTGTTGAAGGAAATAAAAAAGGGATCAGTTTCTTTGGAAACTCGTAAACGCTTAAGTCGAGACGCATTTGCTCACACCGCTCGTTACGATTCGCTTATTGCAGATTTTTTATCGAATCAATGGGGGGAAGATGAGGCAAGTTTCCCGCTATTTTTAAATCAACCTTACACAAAAATCCAAGATTTACGGTACGGAGAAAACCCTCATCAGTCAGCAGCCTTGTATAAGGAAAGCCAGCCGTTACCGTCACACATTGTTTCGGCAGAACAGCTTCAGGGCAAAGAATTATCTTTTAATAATTATATCGACTTAAATGCAGCGTGGGAATTGGTATGTGAACTAGGTTCTGGAGCAGTAGTTATTATTAAGCACACCAACCCTTGTGGTGTAGCGGTGGGAGAGGATCAACTGAAAACATTTATAATAGCTAGAGAAGTAGACCCTGTTTCCGCATTTGGAGGTATTTTAGGTTTCAATCAGCCAGTAACTACTGTGGTTGCTGAAGAAATCCTAAAAAATTTTGTAGAAGCTGTGGTTGCACCTGGATTTGATGCGGATGCTATAAAGTTATTTTCGAAAAAGAAAAATATTCGTCTTATGCGAATGTCAGGTGCTGATTTTCAATCAAAAGATAGTCGCTTGGATTTGAAAAAGATTGGAGGTGGACTATTAGCCCAAAGTCCCGATGCGTTAAACTTTATTGAAGACAAGTTAAAAGTTGCCAGCAAAAGAGAGCCTAATGCTAGTGAAATGGAAGACATGAAGTTTGCTTGGTTGGTGGCGAAACATGTAAAGTCCAATGCAATTGTTTATGCAAAAGACAAAGAGATTTTAGGTATAGGAGCAGGCCAGATGAGTCGGGTCGACTCAGCTCGAATTGCTGTTGAAAAAGCTCATAAATCCCTTTCAGGTTCAGTAATGGCTTCCGATGCTTTTTTCCCATTCAGAGACTCAGTTGATGAAGCCGCAAAAAATGGAATCTCAGCTATCATTTCTCCAGGAGGTTCTATCCGCGATGAGGAAGTTTTGCAGGCAGCTAATGAGCACAATATAGCAATGGTTTTTACGGGTATCCGCCACTTTAAGCATTAACCTTAATATTCCCCATTCACAAATTGGAAGATTTAGGAGGAATGACTCGATATTATAATGGCTGTTAAGTGAAAAAAGCTCAAGGCAAGGTATTTTTCTCTTCTCTATTAAATTTTTCAGTAAGCACAGTTATTGCAGTTGCTAACTGTTTTATCTCTGTATTAGATTTAATCTCGGGTAATTCGGTTTTTCCTTTTTCCTCAGCAAATCGCACCAGTTTTTTTAAAGGTCGAATCACCATACTTATCGTATAAAGTCCCCCAATTATACAAATGATACCCCCAAAAATTGCCATTCCTATCATTTCATTTTTTAATTGATTAGCACTACGCACGACCCGATCTTTTAACAATTCCAATTGATCTGGTTGCATGGTTTCGGTGTTCATGGTTGCGACAATGCGTTCAACTTGCCCTAATTGGACATAAAGGAAAAATGCCGCGTAGCCCAAGCAGGAGATGACTACGATATAACCTGTCATCAAGAGATT
>CAJWOD010000118.1 GCA_913044145.1 uncultured Nitrospina sp.
AAGATTTTAAATTACCCTGTAAATGACCCGATATGTTGGATTAAATTTCCTGTTAAAACTATTTGGAAGAGATAATATGCTTGCTTTTGTTTTAGACATTACCCAGAACAAACCGTCAAACTCGAAAGAGAATGAGAATGATGAGGTTAAGCAGTATATGGATTACCAACGCAAGCTAAACCATATTAATTTGGTCAAGCACTCTTTAGATTACGCTAAAAATCAGTTGCAGGAACATATAGATTCTTCCGAAAGCGAAAAACTATCTGAATTTTTGAAAAGTATTTTTCCTATTTCACATCAATTCGCTGATGTCGAGACTCTTATGCTTATGCTAAGAAAGTTGATGAATAGTCAAAACTCGTCTAATAACTGGTATCGCATGAATTCCTTTTATCACGCGGTAGTTTTTGAAAGCATGCAAGAATTCGTTAAATTTTATAATCAATTGTTGGTCGAATCTCCAGAAAAGGCAAAAGACTTTGGTGTATCCGAGGGAACAGAAGTAGATTTTGAAGACTGGTCTTATCTTTATTTTCAAGATATGGATTTTCATATAGGCAAAAGCCTGAGTTATACACACTACCCTTTCGCGAAACGTAACAAAACCATTGAAGAAAAATGGCAAGAGAAAATTAACGAAGGTAAGTCAAAAGCAGAAGCTCTAAAAGCTATTCAAGCTGATTATGAAATAGATGATACGTCGATGAAGATTTTATTGGGACAAAAAATAAGCCCACCAGATCTTGAATTACTCTATACATCAGTAGAAAATCCTATTTATGAAGCTTTGACAGAAGTAGAAGATGGCCGTTGGGGAGTAATGGATGGTGAGTCATTGCTCGACCATACTTATTACATGGGGGCACATTTGAAAGTTTGGGAATGGAGAAAACGTGAGGAAGTGGAAGCAGAAACCGAAACGGTTATGAGCCAGCTTACCAAGTCATCCAAAAAATAGTTTTTTCTATTAGAAATAAAGATAGCTGTAGACGAGTATTAGGGGGTAATTTTTTATAGATTAAACACGGATATGAGTAGGAATCCAACGGCAAGTAAGGACATCGATTAGCAAAACTGAATAAAAACTTTTGAAGTAAGTCATCTTTCCATTCAATTTTCTTCTGTATTGAGTAAGAGAAAAAAGTTTGCAATTTATATTGAAAGTCATAATATGCCCCCATGTTAAAGGTAGAGTGTTATGCATCCTCAAAATTGAATGAAAGACCGGTAGCTTTTTCCCTAAGTAATAGTCGTTACAAGGTAGAAGAGATTATCGACCGTTGGTATGGGGAAGGTTCGCGTTATTTCAAAATCAAAGCTGACGACGATAATATATATCTCCTAAAGTACGATGAGCGTAAGGATCGTTGGGAGTGGGTTTTTTATCAAAATCCTAAAATGCTGGGTGCCTTGCCCGATTCAGATCTTAGTTTGTTGCAAGGTTCTGGACGAGAGATTGAAGATCTGGACAATATCCATTCTATAAACTGAATTTCAAAGAGCGTTTCGCTCATACATTTATTTTTTTAAAAAAAGTTTTTAAATGTTGCGGGATAAGATGTTATGAACCGATTGAGCCCTGAGGTAATCCATTCGTACGCAGGACAGCGTCGAAAAATGGTCGAAGAACAATTGACCGATCGCGGCATTAAAGATTTGCATTTGCTCGAGGTAATGTCTCGGGTACCTCGACATCTATTTACGCTAGACTCTTTTCAACATCGCTCCTATGGCGATACACCTTTACCTATTGGTGAGAATCAGACAATTTCACAACCCTATATCGTCGCGGCTATGACAGCAGCGTTGGGATTAAAAGGGGATGAGAGAGTATTAGAAATTGGTACTGGGTCGGGTTACCAAACTGCGGTGATGGCTGAATTGTCTGCTCAGGTTTTTACGATAGAACGTATCAATGCTCTTTCGCGTAAAGCCCAGCAAATTCTTGACGGACTAGATTATGCGAATATCGTTTTTAAAATGTTTGATGGAACGTATGGTTGGCCAGATCAGGCGCCATTTGACGCTATCATGGTTACCGCTTCGGCAAAAGAAATTCCCGAAGCCTTGATCAAACAATTGGGAGAGGGTGGAAGACTTGTCGCGCCAGCAGGAGATACAGATAAACAAAAACTAATCCTCTTGAGAAAAAAAGGCAATCAGGTGAGTAGGCAAGAAATTTGTGATTGTAAATTTGTCCCTCTGATCGGGAAATATGGCTGGCCCGAAGAATAATATACAGCCGCTCAGATATAAAAGTTTGATAAGAAAATGGTATCTTTAATTAAGCGAAGTCTGACTAACTTTTTTTGATGAGATAATAGACCTCTCCCTTTTCATGGTAGTGGCCGGCCATAGCTCCTGCTTTCTGTCCCGTCCCAAAATAAAGGTCGGCGCGAGCATTTCCGCGAATAGCGCTTCCCGTATCTTGATCAACGACAAACCTGGAAATCTTTTTCCAGGACTTTATCTTATTATTCGCATCGAGCACCGGTTTCCGTATTTTTACAAAGACTAGTCCTCCCGCTGGATAGATAGACTTGTCGGTGGCGATAGATCTTCCTCCTACCAGCTCTCCCCCTCCTGAGCCGATTGCTCCTGCATCGCTGAGCGAGAAAAAAATATAGCGTTTGTTCTGGTTAAGGTATTTAGGAATGTTTTGCGGGTTATTAGCGAAATATTTTTTAATTCCTTGCATCGAACCTTCACCTGTTGTGATTACACCATCACGTATCATTAGTTTGCCGATGCCGTTATATGAATATTTGTTGGCCCCCTGATAGCGAACTCCCTGCCGTGTTCCATCGGGAAATTCGAGAACCCCTGAACCCTGAATATGGAGAAAATAGCGTTCAAGCTCATTTTCCAGCCACGCGACTTCGAGCCCTCGATTACTGAGAGCACCATTACGGTCGATTTCCTCGCGTGTCAAACTTCTCCAGTTGTCACCAAATTTTTTTTGGGGGCTCTGGTTCATCCCTACCTTGGATCCTACTAATCGAATGTCTAGTTGTGTTCTCGTTATATGAAAATCTTTTCCCGGCATTTTGTAAATCGGGAAGCGGTAACGAGGTGAAGGTGCGAGGCTGGCTGGGATTACAGGCCGGTAGTAACCGGTAAAAAGAACTTTTTTATCTTTCCCTTTTCCTACTCTATAGAGTAAAAACTCTTCGTAAACTTTTTTGTCGAAATCTTCCTGGGAGATATTTTTTTGTAATAGTTTTTGAAATGCTTCTAGGGTCTCTATGAGCCGACTTTGAGTGAGGGTGAAGTCGCCCAGACGTATCGGCGATGTCGGATCTTGTTCATACATAACTTCTAGCTGGTTGTCGATAGCCAGTTGCAAAGATGTAGAATCCATGTCATCTGTGAAACTTTTTAAGTCTGCAATCGATTCCAAGCTAGGTTGTAATCCTGCAGTCTTAGATCCTTTTTCCTTTGTTATAGGCTTGTTTTTACTGTAATCAAGTTTATGGGCATGATTTTTTCCATCCTTTTCAGATTTGTACGAATAGATATCTGCGCTTCGGCTGGAGCCTTTGGTAGAGCATGAGGCCAACAAGAAAAATAATCCCAAAATTATTAATTTTGAAATCGCAGGACGGAACTTGCAAAGAGAATTAGATTGGTTTAAGAACACAGGGCTCCCTTGTTCGTTTAAATTTAGGTTCTAATTTAATTATCAGCCAAATTGAATTCAATATTGTCCATGGCTTCGTTCGCCAATTGGTCGCAGCGTTCGTTTTCGGGGTGCCCAGCATGACCTTTTACCCAGATCCAGGTTATTTTATGCTTTTTGCTCAGGCTATGGAGTTTCTGCCACAACTCTTTGTTTTTTACAGGTTGCCGGGAAGCAGTCAACCAGCCTTTTTTTATCCAGTTATGGATCCATTCTGTCATCCCCTTTACCAGGTATTGTGAGTCAGTGGTTAGGGTTACTTGATAAGGTTGGCTTAATTCTTTTAAGGCCACGATGGCTGCTGTCATTTCCATAATATTGTTTGTGGTTTGCGGGTGGGATCCTTTAAGTTCCAGAACATTACCATCCCCTCGAATAATACAACCATAGCCGCCTGGGCCGGGGTTTCCCTTGCATCCACCATCTGTAAAAATTTCAATTGATTTCATAACTGGTAGAGCATTTAGGTAATCGATCGGGGTATTTTGAGACAACTAGTGAACCACTAGTTTTTGAATATGCTTTTTTCAGCTCTTTCCGATATCTATACTTCGGGGGTCGGGTAAGAACTCGAATTATTAAGAGAACCATAACATATTATTTTTATTAAGGAAATTTGATTTTATGATATTTATAAAGATTCTATTGACTGGCAGTATTGAAAGGTATGATAGACTAACAACGCCATAATTTTTTTGGAGACACCCATTGAAAGGAAATATCTCTAGAATCTGAAGTAGTGAAAGATTCTAGAGATATTTCCTTTCAATGTATCGATGCCGTTGAAATTAGCTTG
>CAJWOD010000119.1 GCA_913044145.1 uncultured Nitrospina sp.
TGCAAAGCTGGAGTTAGAAACTCAATTCCGGCAAGAAAAAAAATCCTTAGAAGAAAAAATGGAACAAGAAATTGAATCGATCCGGAACTCAAAAGGTTGAGAAAGCTTTCGCTCTTTATCTGCTCTCATATTAGTCCTATTAACCCCACCCAAAACCCAAAAACCTTGAATAAAATGAAAGCCTTCTCATGAAAACCGTCATTAAGGAAATAATTATATGCGCCCTAGATAGAGCAAAAAGGGCAGGTGAATTGGAACTTGGAAATCCCCCTGATGTTGTTATCGAAAAACCCAAAGATGAAAAGATGGGAGATTTTGCAACTAATGTTGCGATGACCTTGGCGCGTAAAGAACGCAAGAACCCAAAAGTGATTGCAGCGATCATCAGCCGCCATATGGAAACCGGAGTAGCTGGGTTAGATTCTGTAGAAATTGCAGGGCCTGGGTTTCTCAATTTGAAAATGTCTCCCAGCTTTTTTCTCAATCGACTGACTGATGCTGTCCAGCAACGAAATGATTTTGGAAAATCGAGTGTGGGCCAAGGCATCAAAATATTAATTGAATTTGTCAGTGCTAATCCTACTGGTCCTTTGCATATTGGTCATGGTAGAGGAGCAGCAGTGGGTGATACGCTGGCGCGAATCCTTAAAAAAGCAGGTTACGACTTAAGCACTGAATATTATGTGAATGATGTTGGAAATCAAATGAATACTCTGGGCCGCTCTACATGGTTACGCTATTTGGAGTTACTTGGAAGGACAAAAGAATTTCCTAAAGATCATTATCGTGGGGAATATATAAAAGACATCGCTCAAAGTGTCATTGATCAGCAAGGTAACGAATTTCTTGATAAATCAGAAGAAGAGTGCGTCCCATTTTTTAGAGAAATTGCCAAGGAAAAAATTCTTGAAGGGATAAGACAAGATCTTTCTGATTTTCGCGTGACATTTGATAACTGGTTTAGCGAACAGTCTCTCTATGAAGATAATTCGGTCGAAAGGGCAATTGAATGGTTAAGAGACAAAGGTCATATTTATGATAAGGATGGTGCTGTGTGGTTAAAGTCTTCTGCTTTTGATGATGATAAAGACCGCGTAATTGTAAAGCAAACGGGTGAAAAAACTTATTTTTGTTCGGATATTGCCTACCATCAGAATAAAATCAAACGCGGTTTTAAGAAACTTATTAATCTGATGGGTGCAGACCACCATGGATATGTGCCGCGGATGGAAGCCGTATTGCAGGCCATGGATTACGACAAAAATATTTTTAAGATACTACTGATTCAATTTGTTAGTTTGCTCAGAGGTGGTAAAAAAGTATCTATGTCGACCCGGTCTGGAGAATTTGAAACCCTGTCAGACGTGGTAAGCGAGGTTGGCGTTGATGCAGCACGGTATTTTTTCCTAATGAGAAGTTCGGATGCACATTTGGATTTTGACCTTGAATTGGCTAAACAGGAGACACCGGAAAATCCAGTTTTCTATATTCAATATGCACATGCCAGAATTTGTAGTATTTTTCGTGGCTCTAAAGACAAGGGTATTCAGTTTCCCGAAAATACGAATGTCGATCTTTCCCCACTTGTTGAGGAGGAAGAATATTCGATCATAAAAGCAATTTTGACATTTCCTGAAGTTGTGGAAAAAAGCGCTTTAGCTTTGGAAGTGCATAGAATTTCGCATTACTTGCTGGATCTAGTGTCGCGTTTCCATGGATATTACAGTCGGCATAGGGTGATTTCCGATGATATTCCATTGACCTTGGCGCGCTTATATTTATTAGATGGATTAAGAGTAACGATTCGAAACGGATTTGACCTAATGGGAATTTCAGTGCCTGAAAAGATGTAAGGCTGATTCGGATGGAGTGATATGAGACTCATTTATCTTACGATCCTTGTTTCAATAACCACATCGATCTTTTATTTTAAGGGTGGAATGTTGTTAGGTTTTTTTGGTGAATGGAACAAGCCTACGGTAAGTAAAAAAATTAGCGCAGTTAAGCCTAAATTTCTTGTTAATAAAGCTGAGGCTCTAAAACCTGTTTCCCATGAATTTTCCTTTTTTGAAACCTTGAATGACAAGACCATGACCAAATATGTAGGACTGCATGGTGAAATGCTACCGCTTTCTTCCCCTGCTAAGCCAGTTCCTCTTTTTGAGAAAAAAAATACTTCAAGTGTGGCAGTAGAACCTCTTAAATCAGATCTGAAAGAAAAACAACCATTACCATTCCATCAATTTTTTGTCCAAGTCAGTTCATTCCGCGATCAAAAGAAAGCAGGCGCATTAAAAACAAAATTGCAAGAAAAAGGTTTCGATTCGTTTCTTATTGAAATGGAATTATCGAATCATGAAGGTAAATGGTATCGGGTATTTTTAGGCAAATATAGCAATAAAGAATTAGCATCGAAAGATGCAGAGCGCGCCAGAAAAGAGTTTAGTCTCAATGCGGTTGTCGTAAGGAAAACCCTAGGGTAAGAATACTATTTTTCTGAGCACATATGGTCTTTGTCGCAAAAGGCTTGAAGTTCTTCGACTGGGTCATCAATTCTTGGACCCCCATAAAACTTTTCTTTGCTATCAAACCAAGTATTGAACCTGTAGCCTTGAATATCATCTTGATATAGCTTTCTTCTTTCATCTTTACCATTAAACTCAAAATCAATTTGTGTCATTCTTGCGGGCGTGATGGTAACTACACCTTTTTTCTCGGGTATATAAGTATGCCAAGCCACAACCTCATATGTTCCAGGAGGAATATTATCAATAGAAAAATTTCCATTTGAGTCGGTAACCGCATAATAAGGGTTTTTAACTAGATAGCCGTGGGTTTGCAAGAATGGGTGTAAATTGCATTTAATGGTGTATTCACTTGCATTAGCTCGAACGAATGCAGACCGCACCTGACTGGACTTAGGAGTGACCGGACGGTTAGAAGTTTGATCGGGATAGTTATTTCTAACTTCATAAGTTGCTATCTCATGCTGAATCGGATCCTTATTTTCAACAAGAATATTTTCACCGTTCTTGATTCCAATTATGTAATTGTTAGCACGACAACGATCTATATGAAACGTTTGCATTTTTTGTAGAAAGGGTTTTCCTTTTTTAACATCTGTTAGAGCAATAATGGTGTCTTTTAAGCCACGATTTTTTGAAACCGTAAAATCAAAAAGTAAGCGGTGGCCTTTACCGTCTGAAATGCGCGAGCAAAATTCAATATTTGGGGCGTGGATTAGGTGGAAAGAACGGGCTTTAGGGATTGGCCCCGCAAGAGTAACGCGACCATTTAATTTTCCTCCATTATCTACTGTTATTACTTTGTATTCTGGAATAATTTGATCGAATAATTTTTTTGCCAGCTTGTTGTTGCGCTTGAAAAGGATATCTACTTTCTCTCTGGCTTTTTGCCGTTTGCCTTGGCGATTGAATAAAATGCCAAGATCATATTCGGCCTTTACCATTCTCCGATCAAGGCTTAATGCAATCTCTAGTTCTTTTATTGCCTCATCGATTAAATTTAGTCGAGCAAAAGATACTCCTCGATTGTAACGAAGCCCAGAAGAGTCATAGCCCAGTTTCAATGCTTGGTCGAATGAAAATAGGGCTTCTTTAAACATTCCCGTCTGGCTTAATGCAACCCCAAGATTTGCATGTATCAAACCATTGTTCGGTAAAATTTTAGCGGCTTTTACAAATTCAGGGATAGCATCTTCCCATAATTTTTGTTGGCTAAGTTTAACTGCTCTCTGATAATGAAGTTCCGCCTCCTTACTAAAGGTTGATGCTTCAGTATGAAATGTGAGTAGAAGAAAAGAACATGTTACAAATGTAATAAAACGCATGACTTAATCTAGTATCATTAGTAATTTGTAGTTGGTATATACCTTTGTAGACAGTATTTTCAATCTACCAATACCTTATTAAGGTATCAACTAAGGCAAAAGGGTTCAATAAAATATCCAAGCTAAAACCTGCTATAGCTACTTTGTTTGTATAAAATATTAATCAAAATTTCTAATACAGGAGTGATATTTTTGAAGATAAATGACTTGTTAGAGCCTTTTACTCCACATCCCGCTTTAAGAGGAGGTATTTCCCAAACTATAGCTGGATCACAATTGCCTAGGAGTACAATCGTGCTTCCAGAGAAAATTCCATACACTATTGACCTTGATGTGAATGCAAAATCCATTTTGTATGAAATAAAATCTGTGGAGCAAAATAAGCCTGTTGTCATGCTAGCCCATGGTATGGGTGGTTGTTCTGAATCGGACTATATAAGAAGGATTGCTTGGAAGCTATGGTTATATGGATACGGTGTTTTTATGATCAACCACCGAGGTAGTGGAAAAGGAATGGGACTTAGCTCTAGCCTATGGAATGGGGGTTCGAGTGATGATGTTGATAAAATGATACGTTTTATATTGGAGAAGTATCCTT
>CAJWOD010000120.1 GCA_913044145.1 uncultured Nitrospina sp.
CAAAAAACCTAATTTACCAAGGAGTCTTAACCTTGTCATTGAAACATATTGTTTTCTCTCTACTCTTTGTTTTCTTTTCCATATACATAGCTTTTTTAAATCCACATGAGTCCACTTTTCACTTAACACAAAGCCTAACCTTCAAACTCCCAACTGTTATACTCTTACTCGCTGCAGTCTTTACAGGCATTTTGATTAGTGTTGCAATATTTTGGACTTTTAATTTAAAAAATACATTCTCACGTTGGAAATTTAACCTTCAAAAGAGCAGAGACGAAAGTAAACTTAAACGAATTGAAAGTTTATTTAATAAATCAGAGAATTTTTATCTTAGCGGAAGACTAGAAAAAGCTTTGTCTCTAATAGATAAAGTCCTTGATGCGTCACCCAGCCATATTCAAGCTCTGAGCCTTAAAGGAAAAATTCTATGCTCTCAAGGAGAAAAGGCCCTTGCTGCTAATATACAAAAACAAGTTTTGAAACTAGGCCCTGAGAATATTTCTGTTTTGTTTGATCTGGCAACAACTTATGAACAAGCTGGTCAAATTGATGATGAAATAATTTTGCTAAAAAAAATCCATCGAGACAATCCAAAAGCCGTTAGGCCTTTGATCCAACTGCGTGATGCTTTTTTAAAACAACAGGATTGGAAGAATATTTTAATTGCACAGGATAAAATCCTTTCCCTAATGAAAGGAAATAAAGAAGAGTGGGACAAAGAGGTTAAAAATAAAAGTCGTTTTCTGTTTGCTCGAGGCAAACAGAATTGGGAACAAGACAAACGCGATCCTGCTATATCCGATTTCAAACAAGCACTAAAGGCTTGGAACAAAAATTCTGATGCCCATTTATTTTTAGGTGATGTCTATCTGCAACTTGGGAAACCCAAAATTGCCCTTAAGAAATGGTTTGCTGGTTTTGAAGAAACCGGTAATACCGCCTGTTTAATTCGAGCTCAAAGGGTTTACCTAGAAATGGAAGATCCTAAAGCCCTTATCGAAATCTATAAAAAAGCAATTGCTTCTAACCAACCAAAAGCACGCTACAAATATGTCTTGCTCCTTGTTGTTCTTTACCTGGAACACAAACAGATTGAAAAGGCGAAGAATATTCTGGAAGAAAATCAGATTGAGAATGAACTTTTAGGTTCTTTATTGCTTAACTATGCAAATAAACCTTCTAATAACGGATCTGACTCCGAATCAAAATTTAATTTAATACGAGAGGCTGTTTTTCAATTCCCTATTAGCCTAGGAAGCAACTTACAATAACCTTAATTTCTTTAAGCTTCTATAAGATGTCCCCGGCTTTACAAGGTAATCAAAACTAAAATTTGTGTTAAATTGGATAGATACAGAGTCAAAAAAAATCATTAGGAAGATTTTTACGCCGGTCTCGTTTTGCCTTAGTTTTTTCTTTCTGAAATTTTCTCCATTCAGCTCTGTCTTCTTTTGAAGGGACTATATCTTCCTCATCTTCCAAAAAATCTATTTTGATTGATTTTAAAACCTTTCGTGTCTCCTTAGACAGACAGCGTTTTGCTTCTTCTGCTTCCTTATTCGTTAAACCTAATTCCATATCAACGAGAACTTTCGCATCTTTATTCATACGCCTATGAAACAATGCATCGCCTCTTAACCGAATTTCACGACCATTGACCAAACCTGTTTTTAAATTTTCAGGAATAGCTTGTATCCCCTGAAGCGCACCGGTCCATGCCCCAACTAACGCACCTAATTTTTCTGTTTCTCGCCCTTGCTTAAGAATAGATGCAAAAGAAAAATCGTTTTCACGATTTAATATCCAATACAATGCCAAAAGAATTAAATTAAGAACAAATCCTTGGGAGGCGTACCTTATTTCTCTGTTGCTATAACCATTGGCATTTTTAACGATCCATTGCAAAACTTCTTTTTCCGGCTTTTCAATTTGGGCAATCAAACCTTGCAAAGTATCACTAAAAGCATTTTTAGATTTAATAATCCATTCATTTTCAAATACATTAAAAGAACTTTGGTATTCCATCTCAGCCTGAAAACAAACTTCAACAGCCTCTTTCAAAATATCTTTTCTTTTTTGTGCCAACTCACCCCCTTCCATACTTAAAAAACGAGTAACTAAAAATCCGTTAAGCACTGTGCCAACAATCTCAAGCGGATGACTGCTAAAAACCATAGCCAGTTGGAAACATTGACTAGCAAGTGTTTTCGACCAATTTTTATAAAATAAAGCAAGCGGAACAGAAAGAGAAGCAAACAATCCTGTCGCAGAACTTAAAGGCGTCGGTTCTGCAAGAGGTTTATCATCCAATAAGTCCACAGCTTTCCAAAGATAACTTTCAGAATTTCTAAATGCCCCAAAATAATTTTCTGGACCACTTTTTGAAAGATTCCTAAAATTGTTTGCCGTTTCCTCGATAAACTTTTTTTTATTTTTTAGAATACCGTCGCAAGCAGCAAGAGCACATTGTGTGGGCGCACCATATAAACCTTGCATTCGATAGTTCTTGGCACCCTTTCCTATTATATTTCGTGTATCTTTATAATCTTCAATAGCCCCAAATATTTGCCTAATAGCCTCGGGCTTTAAACCCTTTACGGCGCGGCCCATAGCATCTCCTACAGCCATTCCAAGAAAGCAACCCATGACTTCTTCTGGATTAGAATCCATTTAGATAAAAATAACGGCGTTTATATTGAGAGTAGTTCGGTCGGGTGGTTCTGTTTTGCTAAAATTATTGCAGGTAATGATTCACCGAGAGCCTGCTGAGCAGTGATTTTTGCCAATTCAGGGTGGTTATTAGTTTCACTCATATGCATCAGCACAACCAATTTTAAATTGGAATGATTTACCGATGCTAATAACTCACCGCAGTCTTCATTAGAAAGATGACCGACATCACTTTTTATTCGCTTCTTTGTAATCCATGGATAAGGACCAGCTTCTAACATAGATATATCGTGATTGGCTTCGATCAATAATGCATCAAGGTTTTTTAATTTTTTTATGACCTCAGGGGTAACCCGTCCAAGATCTGTAGCGATACCCAAACTTTTTCCTTGATAACGGATGACGAAAGAAACAGGTTCTTCCGCATCGTGAGGGATCGAATAAGGTTCCACTGAGAGTTCTCCGAAATGTACAGGTTCATTCTCACGAATCGTATTACAACTACTCACCTTACCAATAATATGATTGGCACGTCGCCATGTCCCTTCTGTAGTAAAAAATGGAATCTCGTGCCTTCTTAAGAGGGGACCTACGCCGCGAATATGATCTGAGTGTTCATGTGTAACGAACACCGCATCCATTCCTGAAAAATTACGGTCAATACGAGTCATACGTGCAGAAAGTTTTCTTTCGCTCAAACCTGCATCAATCAAAATACGTTTTCCACCCGCCTCAACGTAAATCGAATTACCACCACTACCACTAGATAAAATAGAAAACTTTAAAACGGGAATAACCTCTTTAGGAAAGAATATTTATGAAACAACTAACGCTGAAAATAATGCCACTTAGCAAATTGTAACACAGAAAAGAAAAAATAAATGTTCACATAAAACATTTTGAAATTTTCTGCTTTCATTTTAATTTCTTTTTACAGTAATTTTCTAATATCCTGCTCCGGCATGTCATTAACAATTTCTATTTCGCCGATTTCCCTAACTAGAATAAATTTGATTTTATTATTCATAGTTTTTTTATCGTGGTAAAGAGATTCTATTAGCATCTGTGGGTCTAAATCCGGTAAGTCTACAGGCAAACCACATTTTTTTACCAGTTTCATTATTCGTTCTGGAATCTCCTGGGAGCATTTACCTAGTTGGTGCGATAGTTTAGCCGCATAAACCATTCCAATCGCCACAGCTTCCCCGTGGATGAATTTGGAGTATCCTGTTATTGCTTCTATGGCATGCCCTAGTGTGTGACCAAAATTTAAAATCATTCGGTAATGGCTTTCGCGCTCATCTTTTTCTACAACTTTTGCCTTGATCTCACATGATTTTTTTATAATATGCATCAAATGTTCTTTTTCTAATCGCATAATTTTTTCTGTGTTCTGCTCTAAATAATCAAACAATTTGGCATCATAAATTACACCATATTTAATTACTTCAGCGAGTCCAGCGCGAAATTCTTCTTTAGGAAGAGATTGTAAAGTATCTAAATCGGCAGCAACCAAACGAGGTTGATAAAATGCACCTATTATGTTTTTTCCCTTCGGATGGTTGACAGCCGTTTTTCCGCCAACACTACTATCTACTTGAGAAAGTAGGGTGGTCGGAACTTGAACAAATGGGATTCCTCTTTGGAAGGTTGCTGAAACAAATCCTACAAGATCTCCTATAACACCACCTCCAAATGCAATCAACGCAGACTTTCGATCGCATTTTAGATCCA
>CAJWOD010000121.1 GCA_913044145.1 uncultured Nitrospina sp.
CAAATCAAATTAAGAGCGGAACGTTTGAATGCTCTTTCTGAAAACCTTTTGATTTGTTCCGAAATTTGTGTTGAAGGTATTATCAAATGGATCGAAAAAATTCGCCCAGAAGTTCTGGTGCTAGATTCTGTGCAAACATTTTATACCGAGGATTTGCAATCCGCTCCGGGTAGTATTGGGCAGGTTCGTGAGGTAGCGTTTAAAATTTTTCAGGAAATAAAACGTCGAAACCTTCCGACACTTTTGATTGGACATATAAACAAAGATGGGGCTATTGCAGGGCCAAAATCTTTGGAGCACATTGTAGATACAGTAGTATATTTTGAGGGTGAACAGGGGCATGCTTACCGGGCTTTAAGAGCAATTAAAAATAGATTTGGTCCCACACCTGAAATCGGAGTTTTTAAAATGGCAGCAACGGGTTTGATTCCTGTTGAGAACCCTTCGGAATGGTTTCTAGCAGAACGCCCAGAAGACTCTTCGGGTTCGGCCATTGTTGCAACGCTGGAAGGAAGTCGTACCCTGCTTGTGGAAGTACAGGCATTAGTCACCACTTCTTCTTCTATTGGTATGCCAAGACGGATGGCAACCGGATTTGATCACAATCGCATGTCTCTTTTGATTGCGATTATGGAAAAGCGGTTGGGAATGAATCTGCAGGGAGAAGATATTTTTGTAAACCTTGCGGGTGGGATTAAAATTACTGAACCGGCTTTGGATTTAGGAGTAGCCGCTGCCATTGCCAGTAGTTTTCAAAATCGACCCATTGATGCAGAACTTGTTTTGTTGGGAGAAATAGGTTTGACGGGCGAGGTTCGTACGGTTATGCAACTTGAGGCGCGATTGATTGAAGCTCGAAGGTTAGGTTTTAAGCGCTGCATCGTTCCTCATTCGGCCAAAAAAATAAAAACGCTTTTGACCGATGGTATTAAAATTAGTTTTGCGAAAAATCTGACAGAAGTATTTGAACAAATTTTTTAACGGAAGATTTAAATGAGTGTTTGCGCAATAATACCGGCTGGAGGATCGGGAACTCGTATGGGGGGGATTGTTCCAAAACAATTTCAGTCCTTGAATGGAAAACCGATTCTTTATTATACAATTAAAACCTTACAGAATTGCGAAACCATCTCCGAAATAATTCTAGTAATACCAGAAAAAGAATATAAAACTGCAAATGCCGATTGGTTAGGTAAGCTGAAAATCGTCAAAAAAGTTGTTATAGGGGGCGAAAAAAGACAGGACTCTGTCTACAACGGATTTTGCGAAGCTTCTCAGGATTCAGAAATTGTATTAGTGCACGATGGTGTTCGACCTTTTCTTTCTCAAAAAATGATCACTGACTCTATTGATGCTGCAAGAGAATATGGTGCAGCTATTACCGCGATACCTGTGCATGACACAATAAAACGTGTAGATACTTCGGGTTTGGTATCGCAAACCATTGACCGAGAGGGTCTTTGGAGGGTGCAAACTCCTCAAGCTTTTCGTTACTCTCTTTTACTAGAGGCATTCAATAAGGCAAAATCAGAAAATTTTTATGGAACCGATGAGGGCGCCTTGATAGAACACCTTGGGGAACCGGTAAAAATTGTAGAGGGTTTAGAACAGAATATAAAGATTACACGACCCGAAGATTTGGAGCTGAGTAAAGCTTTTATTCCGATGCTCTTTCCAGACACATAATCGATTCAGAAAAAGATGTCCCTGCAAATGTAGAAAAGCATCTTATTAAATAATTCAGACTCAAAACTTTAATTACAATCAGGAGAAATAAAATGTTGCAACCAGGAGCTGAAGCACCAGAATTTTCAGTTAACGATCACAATGGTAATACAATTCAATTAAAAGATTATCGAGGAAAAAAAATTGTGCTCTGGTTTTACCCTAAGGCCGATACCCCTGGGTGCACTATGGAAGGACAAGGTTTTCGCGATGATTTCAAGAAGTTTGAAGAGAAGGACATTCAGATTTTTGGGGTAAGTCTAGACAATGAAAATGATAACAAGGCTTTCGCTGAAAAGTTTTCTTTTCCCTACCCTTTACTGTGTGACATAAATAGAGAGATTGCTTTGGGTTATCACGCTGTGAAAAGTAAAGAAGAACAGTATGCCGCGCGTATAAGTTATGTGATTGGCGAAGACGGAAAAATACTGGAAAGTATTGAAAACGTAGATACCAAAAACCATTCGAAAGATTTGTGCTCTCGATATTAAAATAACTGTATTGTCAGTATTAAATTATGATGGAGTAACTAATGGCTTATAAGGATTCCCTAATTCCTGAACCTCTTGACGATAAAAAAAAGAAGATAAAAAAGGAAATTTTACAAACACGAATTTCCCCAGTAGATTTTGAAAAAATAAATGATGTGGGAGACCTGGTTGAATCTTTTCAGTCTGCTTCTATTCAGGCGCGGAACCTTGGTCAATGTGCACAGATTTTTGGGAAAATGCTACAAGATGAAGAGCGCCCTACAATAATGCTGGGCCTTGCCGGTCCATTGATTGCTGCTGGGTTAAGAAAAGTCATACGAGATATGGTTCACCACAATATGGTGGATGTTATTGTTTCTACAGGCGCAGTTCTATACCAGGATTATTACAACGCTTTAGGCGGAGGCCATTATTATGGAAGTCCCGCAGCAGATGATACAAAGCTTCGCGAACTTTTCATCAACCGGATTTATGACACCTATGTTGATGAAGAACTTTTCTGCGAAGATGATACTTTGATAGGAAAGTTTGCTGATAAGTTGGAGCCAAGAAATTATTCTAGTCGCGAGTTTATTTCCCTGCTTTCTGAAACCATCGATGATGAAGAATCTATCTTAGTCGCGGCACGTAAAAAAAATATTCCTGTCTTTTGTCCTGCTCTTAACGATTCCAGCATTGGGATTGGACTTACTGAACATTATTACAGCAGTCGTAAGAAAGGCCGCCAACCTATTGTTATAGATTCCATACGCGATAATTTTGAGCTTACCCAGATTGTAGTGAATTCACCTAGGACGGCAGCATTTTATGTTGCGGGCGGAGTACCCAAAAATTATGTTAACGATTCCATCGTCATGGCATATATTTTTGGTAAGGATACTGGAGGGCATAAATACGCCATACAGGTGACGACTGATTCACCACATTGGGGTGGATTAAGTGGCAGCACACTCGGTGAAGCTCAATCTTGGGGTAAGGTAAATAAACAGGCGAACCACAGCATGGCGTTTGTGGAACCGAGTGTTTCTTTGCCCCTAATCTATGGTCATGCTTTTCAAAAAAGTCTCTATAAGGGACGGTCTAAATTAAAATATAAATGGGATGGGGACACTTTAAAAACAATGGCCGTTGAGGATTAAACAAGCTTTTTGAATTCAAATTATAAATATAAAAAGACATTTGCCTTATCAATATAAGTTGTCGCTTCTAGTCTAGATTTCGTTTCCCTAATTAGCATTCTTATTTAGAAATTTGATTATTTTAACATTTGCAGCCGGAAAGGGAAATTGATTGAGCTCCTCGGGTTTTACCCATTTCCATTCATCACATTCGGTGGGAAAAAGCTTGCCGGAATGTATTTGGCATTGAAAAACATGGAGCGTAACCCGAAAGCGGGTATAACTATGATGATGCGTCATTATCTTTTCGCCAATACGAATATTGACACCCAACTCTTCTCTAATTTCTCTTCGTAGACATTCTTTTTCTGTTTCTCCAGTTTCCATTTTACCTCCAGGGAACTCCCAAAGCCCACCCAATAACCCCTCTGCTTTGCGTTTTTGGATATATACGGAGCCTTTTTTAAAAATAACTCCGGTGCTTACCTGAATTTTGGATATTTTAGCCGCGGTTTTTGTAGGAGGAAATAACTTTTGTTTTCCTAACAGCCTTGCCTTGCACAGTTGTGTTAATGGGCACTCTTTGCACAAAGGGTTTTTTGGTATGCAGACAGTTGCACCCAAATCCATAAAGGCTTGATTGAAATCCCCGCAATCCTTTTCTGGGAGAAGCCTTTCCATAGTATCCCAGAGTCGTGTTTCGGATTTTTGATTATTACCATTTTCATTTAATAACATTAATCGTGATAAAACTCGTTTTACATTGCCATCTAAAACAGGAACTCTTTTATTAAATGCAATACTTAAGACAGCGCCTGCTGTATAACGGCCGACTCCTGGTAATTTCAATATTTCATTCAAAGAATCAGGAACCTTCCCTGCATAATCTCTTTGGATATGAATTGCCGACTTTAGCAAGTTCCGTGCGCGCGAATAATATCCTAACCCTTCCC
>CAJWOD010000122.1 GCA_913044145.1 uncultured Nitrospina sp.
GGATGGCAAAAAATATGGCCTATCTTTGGAGCGACCAACCAACTAATTGCAGCTGTAGCATTGTTCGTTGTAGCAACTTGGCTGATGGCTGTTAAAAAACCGACTCAATATGTTCTTTATCCTGCAATTTTCATGGTCATTACAACGATTGGGGCCTTGGGTTGGCAGGCCTATCGTTTTTTTACGGCGCCTCAGCCAAACCTGTTTTTAGGATCAACAGCAGTGGTTCTTATAGGATTGGCCGTATTTGTCGGCAATGAAGGTAGGCAGGCCTTAAAAGGCAGGAGAGTTATTTCTGTTTCGGCGACTGAGATCCCCTATCGCGCAGAATAAAAATATTATTAAACAGCTTTTTCCAGTGGTTGGAAATCGTTAAAGAATGTATTAGTATATTTTATAATTTAAATTTTAGACGAGTTAGTTGTGAAGATAAGTGAAGTCTTAGCTATTCAGGAAAAATTAAACGAAAAAACTACGGCAAAATATAAGCCTAAGCCTAAAGCAAAGCCCAATTTAAAAAAGGCTTTGAAAGTGGTGCGCACCCGCGAGACTCCGAACCCAAACGCTTTGCAATTTGTTGTCAACGCGGTGATTCTTGACCACGGAAATGCTTCCTTTATCAACAAGCAGGAAGCCAAAGACGATAAAATGGCAACAGCGTTATTTGAGAAGCCTGGGGTGATTAATGTTTATGTTATGGAAAACTTTATCACCGTGACGAAAGATGATAAAACAAGCTGGGTTCCTCTAAAGGATCGCATTTGGAAAACTATTGACGACACGGTGACAGTTTACCAACCGGAAGAAAAAATTCAATTGAGCGAGGTGGATGTGGTCAACTTTGCGAAATTGGCTAACGATAAAAAACTACAAGGTATAGAAATGGTGCTTAACCGCTCCATTCGAACCAACCTTGCTAAAGACGGTGGAGGAGTAGAATTAAAAGGTATTGAAGGAAACGAAGTTAGCATCCATTATCAAGGTGCTTGCGGTAGCTGCCCCACTTCTACCAGCGGTACATTGAAATATATTCAAGGTCAATTGCGCGAACAACTCCACCCCGAATTGACTGTGAAATCTGTTTAATCCAATTTAAAAATTGAGGGTAAGGATTATTTGGAGCCATTTTTAATGGTTTCGAAGGATCTGTTTGAGCTCTTTTAGTGTATTACCGGATTTTTGAATCAGCGCGATTTATTTAGCTGTGCCGTGACCTTCGGCTTGCTCAGTCTTCCATCTACTTTAAAATAAGTTTCTAACACTCCCCCTTTTTTTCCACCTGTTAAAATATTTTCCAGAAAAGGAATGGCTTTAATGGTTTTGTTTAGCATTTGCAAAGGCATAGCCTTAACTTGTGCATTGATGGTGTCGGTTGCGAGATTAGCTTCGCCAACGACCTGAAGCTTGATTTGAGGACTTTTCATTTCAAGATTGTCAGTATTTACCAAGCCTTTGACTATTTTAAAATCTCCCTCCAATGAATCATAGTTTAGGCCAGTCTTATTTGACTGTTGACCGGTGATGGGGTTTAAAAGGGTTAGAAATGTTTCTAAGGCCTTAAACTCTGGGATAGTACCATCGGTTAATTTGATTTTTATTTGTCCGGATAGTTTTTTAGCCATATCATGAAACTCCATAAAGTTTTCATGTAAATTACCGTTAAGTTTTCCTTGCATATTTAAGGAGCCCGTTAGTTGTTCTAGGAATTCCTCTATTTTTAATTTATTTCCCTGAAACCTTAACCGGTAACCATCTGATAGGGGTAAAAAACTTCCCGTAAGTTTTAGTTGTCCGTTTTTAAGAAATATTCGACCTTCGGTCAGGTCTATTTGTTTTGGATTTATTTTAAATGTTGTTTGAACCTTTTTGAGTTGTAACCCTTCGGTTCTAAATTTATCCAGTTCTATAAAGCCTTGGGTAAAATTCTTTGAATTATCCTTAAGAATTAATTTAGCCGCTTCGATTGTCTTCTTTTTCTTCCCAGTACCTAATGCCAGTTTATTTATGTTGAGAATGCCCTCGGGCCGAAGGTTTATTAAAAAAATATTCTCTTTTGGTAAAGCTCCTTTTATTTTAATTTTTCCACTCAGTTTGCCGGATGTAGGGGTCCAGTCGCCTTTTTTTAAATCTTGAATCCTAGCCAGATTGATATTCTCCAATTGGAGATCTGTTTCAATAGCGCGAGGAGCACCTGTATTTTTAAGAGAAAGATTACTTTTAGCAGAAATATTTCCATCCAAAATTTTTGCAGAAATATTTTGATTTAACTTATTATCTTTGAAGGAAGCGTTTCCCTTAATTTGGCTAATTTCTACGTTGACTGTTCTTCCTGTTATTTCTAATGGCAAGCTTATATTTTCTAAATCAAAAACAGTACCGTCTATTTTTAATTTATTTAAAAGAGGAGCCCATTTTGGAAGAAGATTCAGATGGCCCACCGAATAGGTTTCGCCATCTGGAGTAGCAACTTTTACACCCCTACATTTAATTTTGAGGCCCTTAGAAAATCCAAATCCGATTGACTCTATTTCAATTTCTATCCCATTTTCAGCAGATATTTTTTCGATAATAGTATCTTTGGCTTCATTTAGAGTAATGGTCGAAAGAACAATTGCGACCAGCAAAATAACGGCAAAAACTCCCCTTAAACCCCATTTAAACAAGATTTTCATGGTTATTGATTTTCTGGGTTGATTATTTCCCATTTTAGATACGTGAAAGCTCAAGTTTTCAGTAAATTTGCCGATTTTCCAATATAAGGATAATGCCTTTATTTTAACACGCTTAGATTGTTTACAGGGGTATTTTGGGAGCCCATTTAGGGGTGTTATTAATTGTTCGTAGGGGCAGGTTTTTACCTTCTCTGCTGTGTTAAAATTTATTTTATATACTTAACGAAATGAGTTCATTTATGAAGATTTCGGGAACACTCCGTAATCTCTTTTTTTTGGCAATTCTTGCGGTTGGGGTTACCTGGCTTTGGCAGGAAGAAAAACTCGCCCCGATCGAAAAAACGTTCAAGGCGATGATTTTTGGGAAACCCCCCGAAAAGCCCAAAGTAGAGAATTTTAAATTCAAATCCGTTAAACGGCAAAACGTTAACCAGAAAGTTTTGGCCACGGGTACGGTGACACTTAAAACAGGAGCCGAAGTAAAAATTGGTGCGCGTATTTCCGGTCAGGTCAAAAGCCTTTCGGTTAAAATTGGTGATTTTATCCGTGCGGGAGAAATGATTGCAATAATCGAGCATGAAGATCTTATTTCACGAGTCGCCCAATTTCAGGCAGACCTAGATGCCGAAAAAGCTCGGCTTGAAAAAATTCTTACCGAAGGCCCTCTTGAAATAAATAAATCTAAAGCCGAACTTGAAGAACTTCAGGTACAACTCAAACTTGCAGGAAAAACTTTAGAGAGAAACCTCGAACTCAATAAAGAAGGATTTATTGCTAATACTGCTGTGGATCAAGCCCAAGAGCGGCTGGAAGTTTTAAAAGCTCAGATAAAACTTGCAAAAGAAGAAATAAAGCTTAAAGAAAGCCGGTTGGAAAATGACAGTCGACTGGCTCAGGCCATGGTTGACAGAGCCGCTGCCAATCTTGAGGTTGAGGATATACAACTTTCATATGCAACTATTACGGCTCCAATAGATGGGATTGTTGCATTAGTGTCTACTCAGGAAGGTGAAACGGTAGCAGCCAGTCTGAATGCACCTAACTTTATCACCTTGATTGATCTCAGAAAACTGGAGGTCACAGTATTTGTAGATGAAACAGATATTGGCCGGATAAAGGTTGGGCAAAAGGCAATATTCACGGTGGATACTTATTCGGAAAAATTTTTTAAAGGAAAGGTTCGTGAAATCCATCCGAAAGCAGTCATTAAAGATAACGTTGTAAATTATGAGGTTATTCTCGATATTGAAAAAAACAATGTTTCCAAACTACGACCTGAGATGACTGCCAATGTTGTGGTTACCACTGGAACGCGAAAAAATGTTTTAACGATTCCCAAAACTGCGGTCAAACGAGAAGGTAAGAAAACTTTTACCGTTATGGAGATTGACGGTAAACTTGTCGATAGATCAGTTGAATTAGGGTGGCGGGATGGAAAAATCATCGAAGTGATTTCTGGTCTAAAGGGGGGGGAGCGGGTTGGGATTCCAAAAAAACCAATATCCAAAAAGAAAAAAAGGAGATGGCGCCCGTGAGCCT
>CAJWOD010000123.1 GCA_913044145.1 uncultured Nitrospina sp.
GAACCTCCGACCACACGACCCCCAGCCGTGTGCGCTACCAGACTGCGCTACATCCCGAATTCTAGTGTTATGAAAATGTGCATATAGATGCGGCAATTGATTGCATCATTTTAAAAAGATGTCTCACAAATTAGTTGATTGATAAGGGGATGTCAATAAAATTGCCTACCGGTATGCTTGCCTTTTTCATTTTCATTGGCTTCCACTAAACTCCTATGCTATTATCTCTAAGTAATTGAAAATTTTATTGTTTTTTGATTAGGCTGGAAACTGAAAGTCATTGGTTTTTTTATTTTTCAGACCGAAATTATAGTTAAAATATAATTATTGCAATAATCTATTTAAATTCATTAGGTAAAATAAATATGAAAGTTTTGAATGTGCTTGAGTCGATTGAATTCAATTCTGAAAAAATGAAAAAAGTGGGCTTGTTCGATACGGATAATTTCTTTTGTGATATATACTGTCTCGAACCCGGGCAGTTTCAAAAAGTCCATTCCCATGAGGGTTCGGACAAGGTTTATATGGTTTTGCAAGGCAAAGGCAAAGTAAGGGTGGGCTCAGAAGAAAAAGAACTTTCTGAAAATGATATTACATTGGCACCCTCGGGAGAGGACCATGGGGTAATGAATGATTCAGGCGCAAAACTCGTGCTACTGGTTTTTATGTCACCGAAACCCCATTAGGCTTGCGACATAAGCTAAAAGGTGATTCAATAATAGTATTACTAAAAACTTGGATATTTATTAAATGATCTACTTGGTATTTCCGACATCCTGGCATCCTTCCCAACCGTACTTGAGTTTGCCGAGTTTAAAAGCATTCTTAAACCAGAACGGTGTGCACGATGTAGTTCAAAGAGATTTAGCGATCGAATTGCTCAACGATCTTTGTACTTGGGAAAAGACCAAACCTCTTTATGAAAGAATCATTCGTGAGTTGAACGAATTAAGTTCTAAACCTCGATTAACGCAGGTGGAATCAGAAAAATTTGCCAAACTGAGGGAAGCGGAAGAAATCATTATGGCATTAAAAGATCAGATTGATGCCGCGGTAAACTCACAACGCAGTCCGGAGTTTTATGAAATAGATCAGTATATGGAAAACCTGAAGGTGATGGACGTGTGGCTTGATAATATACTTGCCCCTTATTATCCTTCGCAGCTGACAGTCATTGGTAGTCAAATGCGTTTTTCGCCTTACTCTTCAAAAGAAGTGATCGATTCCTTCAGCCATCCTGAAGAAAACTTTTTTTACGATCTCTATGAGAAATGGTACCTCGATGACATCTTGAAAGAAGATATTGATATTTTCGGAATTTCCATCACATCGGTGGAACAGATCATATCAGGTTTGACTCTAGCCTATCTGGTTAAGAAGAATCGCCCTGAAATACATATTACTGTCGGTGGCAGTGTATTCACTAAACTCGTTGACCGTTTGGAAAAAGACGCATCTCCTTTATTTGATTTTGTCGACAGCTTTATTGTGCATGAGGGAGAAACCCCACTACTCCGTTTGGTAGAACATCTGAGGGGAGATGGGGACTTGAGCAAAGTTCCTAACCTGATTTATAGGGAAGAGGGCATAGTTAAAGTGAATAGGCCCTTTGCAAAAGAAGAACTCAATGCCCTTCCAACGCCCGATTTTGATGGATTACCTTTAGATCTCTACCTTTCCCCAACCCGAGTATTACCTGTAATGGGTTCACGGGGTTGCTATTGGGAAAAATGTGCATTTTGTTCAATTCCCTTCGACCATATGAATTTTCATGTGCGTTATGCAGAAAATGTGGTCAATGATTTTAAAGTTCTTCAAGAAAAATATAATTGTGACCATTTCTTTTTTACCGATGAAGCATTGCCTATAAATTTTTTAAGGACCTTTGCGGCTAAAATTATAGAACAAAAAATCGATGTTCAATGGACTGGTGAACTTAAGTTCGAAAAGAGCCTTTTGAAAGACGACCGCATTGAATTGCTTTATAAGTCCGGCTGTAGAAAGTTGATTTTTGGATTAGAGTCTTATAACCAACGTGTTCTTGATGCCATGAAAAAAGGTGTTGAGTTAAGTTGGGTTGATGACACTGCTGAAGCTTGTATGAAACTAGGAATTGCTATGCATTTCTATCTAATTTGTGGCTTTCCTACAGAAACTGAAACTGAAGTGATGGACTCGATAAACTTTGTGCTCAATAATCAACGGTTGTTAGATTCCCCTGGCTTTTCTGCCATACTCTCCCAATTTGATTTAGAACGGGGTGCGCCTATTGAGAAAAATCCATCAGAGTGGGGTATCACGAAATTGTATACACCGCCGGAACATGACCTTAGTTTAGGGTACACCTATGAAACAACTATCGGAATGTCCTCAGACGAAGCTAATGCGCTGTATCAGCAATTGATAGAAAAACTAGGGCGAGAAGTGATGACTTTTCCGCATAACTATTCATTATCAGATGGTTTGCTTTACCTTTCTCATCACGAAAAACATTCCCTCACCGAAAGGTTAGGTGCGCCAGCTTAATTCTGTAATCTAAACCCGATAAAATATGAAATTCGTAAAAGTAATGAAGGAAGAAGAGCTTCCTATTGGCAAGTCTGCGATTATAGCTGCAGGAGACAAGCAAATTGCTTTGTTTAATTATAAGGGAAAATATTATGCGATTACTAATACCTGTCCGCATCGAGGATCCCCATTAGGGGAGGGGAGGATAGAAGAAGGGATAGTTATTTGCCCAAATCATGAATGGCGATTTCGATTAAGGGATGGAGCCAATATGCAAAATCCAGAATTATTTATTCCCACGTATCCTGTTAAAACAAAAAATGAGAATATATATATAGGTTTGGAAGCGGAGGATGAAAATATTGCATATGGAAAAAAGGAATTGAGCTTGCCATCGAGCATTAAATTCAGCATACCTACCATACAGAAACCTCGCAACCCTGACGAAGAACTTGACTAAATTTTTGTTTTAACTAAGAAGAATTGTCTAGACCTTAGTCATCCCGTAGGATTATCGTCTTCTATTTCGACCCATTTAGGTTCACCGTGGGCTTTGTAGTTTTCCGTTCCGCAAAAAGTTCCATTATGGTAAATATTTACCTTAAATTTTCCACCACCATATTTTTCAGTAATGTATGGGACAGGATCTTCGATTTCAATTAGTTCAGGCGTTTGATATTTTCCAATCAGTTTGAATTCCATTCCCATACCCGAAGGAAGAAGCACATAAAATTTCAAATTGGTTGAGGCAAGTATTTTTTTAAAATCTTCTTCACAATCATCGCGCGTATAATTTGGGCCTACGTTCTGACGCCCTCTTCGTTTAAGATAGTCTTCCATTAAGTTATAGAACCACCAATTTTTCTGCTTTCGGGTATCATGCAGAAAGGGGTACTCTACAAATCCATGTTTGTTGATAAACGGTTTTTTAGCCATCAATAGACTCCAAGAGTTACCTAAAATTAATGATTATATTCATTTATATGCTTGTGGACAAGCGGTAGGTTTCATGATTGGAAAAAAATGTTCGGTTGGTACGAAAAAAACTATTGGAGAACAGGATTTAAATCACGTTTGTATGAGAAGTTAACACCTGAATCATACTATGAATCCATGCGCCAGGCTGTGTCGATGTTGCCAGGAAAGCGTGACCTTAAAATCTGGGACGCAGGTTGTGGTTCAGGGCTGTTGTTATTATTTTTGGAAGATGCATTTAGGAAAGGTTGTGTCTATTACGGGACAGATCTTTTGTCTTCCGGACTAAATAAGGTAAAGCAAAGTGCACGTGAATTGGGAATATTGGATCGTGTCACCTGTATCCAAAGTGACCTTTCTGAAAGCCCACCCTTAAAAGAAAATTCCATTGACATTGTGATTGCACATTTCTCTATTTATACCATTATCAGTAATGACAAAAGACAAGAAGCTTTAAAGAATATGTATCATGTTTTAAGACCTGGTGGATTGTTGATTGTTAGTTGTCCTTCAAAAAATTATGACCCTGATGAGATTATCAAAGAAAGTCACGACTTGATTCGAATTACAAAAGGTTTTTGGAATGCCAAATTCAAGCGCTTATTTATTTACCCTTTAACTAAAAGGTTTGGTTTGAAGTTCATTCAGTACCAATTAGAGTCAGGAAAATGGATCGCTTATTCGCTTGAGGATTTAGCAGGAGAGTTGCGGCA
>CAJWOD010000124.1 GCA_913044145.1 uncultured Nitrospina sp.
AGCGATGAACCCTTAACTGAGTGTGAAAAGTGCGGGGGCAAAATAGAAAAACAATTCAACTCGATGAACTTCCACCTATATGGTCCTGGGTTTCATATAACCGATAATAAACGAAAATATCTTAAATAAAAACAGTTAAATGATTTACATCACCCGCCGCCTTGAGTTCTGTGCAAGCCACCGTCTTTATAATCCAGAGTTTTCTGACGAAAAAAATGAAGCAACATTTGGCCTTTGCAATAATCCAAATGGGCACGGTCATAATTATGTGCTAGAAGTTACCGTAAAAGGCGAAGTTGCTCCAGAAACCGGTATGGTGTTAGATTTAAAAGCACTCAAAAAACTAATCAACGAAGAAGTTGTGAGCAAGGTAGACCACAAAAACTTGAACGTTGATGTAGATTTTCTAGAAGGAGTCATACCCACAGCAGAAAATATCGCAATCCACATTTGGAATATCCTTGAGCCCAAGATTGATAGTGGCACATTGCACGAAGTAAAACTTTTTGAATCTGAACGTAATTTTGTTGTCTATCATGGAGCTTCAATTGAAAGACCTAATTAAAAAAATATTACAGGAAATTGGCGAGGATCCATCCCGAGAAGGATTGCAAAATACTCCCGAGAGAGTAGAAAAATCCCTTAAATTTTTAACTAGTGGTTATTGGGTTAATATTGAGGAGTTGGTAAACGGTGCTTTGTTTAAAGAAGACTATGATGAAATGGTTATTGTTAAAGATATTGATCTGTTCAGCATGTGTGAACACCATATGTTACCATTTATCGGAAAATGTCATGTAGCATATCTACCTAAAGGAAAGATCATTGGACTGAGTAAAATACCCAGAATTGTTGACGCTTTCAGCAGAAGATTGCAGGTTCAAGAACGGTTGACAAATCAAATAGCACAAAATTTGGAAAAAATACTCAATCCGATAGGGGTAGGAGTTGTGATTGAAGCTCTGCATTTATGTATGTGTATGCGTGGTGTTTCCAAGCAAAACTCTTACACAACGACCAGTTCGATGCTCGGCTCCTTCAAAAAGGATGCTAGAACACGTGGCGAATTTCTAAGCCTGATACCACCGCAAGGCACAAGAAAGTAATTTGATTTTTAACCTATTTCAAAAAGTTTTATTTGAATCTCTCCACTAAACAAATAGTTCTAGAAAATAACCAAGTCATTCCAGAAATATTTGGAAGCCAGGACCTCAATCTCAAACTCATCGAAAAAAAATTTAACGTTCGCATAACTACCCGAGAAAACCAAATCAATATAAAAGGTAAGCCCGCCTCTTTGGAATCGGTAGAAAACCTTTTTCGGCAACTTGAAAAATTACATGCCGCCGACCAACCTGTAGAAAATGGGGATGTTAAATTTGCCATCCGTCTGATGGCCGAAAATCCGCAAGCAGATTTAAAAACTATTTTTTCAGAGCGCATAGCAGTTTCCCCAAAAAAAGGTTTTATTACACCTAAGGGGCCTTCTCAGCACAAATTTATTCAATCAATTAAGACAGATGACATTGTTCTATCCATAGGGCCAGCGGGTACTGGGAAAACATTTCTGGCAGTCGCAATGGCTGTTGAAGGTTTGTTAAAACGTCGTTTTAAAAAAATTGTACTGGTGCGGCCCGCAGTTGAAGCAGGCGAAAAGCTGGGTTTTCTCCCAGGCGATATATCCGAAAAAATTCATCCATACCTAATGCCCCTTTATGATGCCTTGAATCAAATGATGGAAGAAAACCAAGTTCGCCATCTCATTGAGGATGGGGCAATAGAAATTGCTCCGCTTGCTTATATGCGAGGTAGAACTTTGAGTGATGCGTTCATCATTCTTGATGAAGCTCAGAATGCAACTAAAGAACAAATGAAAATGTTTTTAACCCGGTTGGGTTTTCGCTCAAAAATGGTCGTTACCGGTGATATCACACAAATTGACCTACTCCATAAAAACGACTCAGGTTTGATCCAGGTCAAAACTCTGTTAAAACAGGTCGAAGAAATTCAATTCATTTATTTTACCGAAAAAGATGTTGTTCGCCATGAACTGGTAAAGAAAATAATTAAGGCATACGATCAGTCTGACTCAAAACCAGAAGCATCTGAGTAGCTAATATTCGTAGTCAATTCGTAGGGTTAATAAATGGGTGTTTTACTAAGAAATGATCATCCAGATATAAACATTGACTGTAATGATATTGAAAATATTATTATAAAAATCATGGACCACTTAGATTGTCGAAATCAAGAGGTCAGTATATTATTAACGGGAAATAAATATATTCGCCGACTCAATCAAGAATTTAGAAGCATAGACCAACCCACTGATGTCTTATCATTCCCCCAAAATGCCGATGAAGACCCATGTATCCCAGAGGAAGTAATTTTAGGCGACATTGCAGTATCCTTGGATATTGCTAAAGCTCAAGCAAAAGAGCACGGATTAGATTTCAAAGAAGAAATTATTCTTTTGCTGATTCATGGTATTTTACATTTATTAGGGTATGATCACGAAATATCTGAACAAGAAGAAAAACAAATGCGAAATAAAACTCGGGAATTGTTCAAACTGATTTTTCCTAAAAGATTGCTAGCAGATTCCTGCAATTATTAGCCTTTAAAATTATATTGCTATGAAGCAACTTTGGGCACCATGGAGAATGGAGTACATTAAAAGCGATAAAACCGATGAGTGTATTTTTTGCACCCTTCCCTCCTCCAGCAATGATGATAAAAATTATGTTTTATATAAAGGGGCTCATTCCTTTGTAGTAATGAACATCTTCCCTTATAACTGCGCACATCTCATGGTCTCACCTTATAGTCATATCGGATGCATAACTAAAATAAATGAATCGGAAAAAAATGAGGTCACTCAATTGACCCATGAATGCATAAACATATTAAAAATTGCAATCGAACCTGATGGTTTTAATATAGGATACAACATTGGTAAAGCAGCTGGCGCAGGCTATGATGAACATATTCATTGCCACATTGTTCCGCGCTGGTCGGGGGACACAAATTTCATGCCCGTGCTCGGAGAGGTTAGAGTTCATCCCGAGCACCTGCGAGCTACCTACGAAAAATTACATCCTCATTTTAAAAATCTGACTCTTTAACTCTCTTAAATGGTCATATCAGCAAAAAGTCATCGCGTCAAACAGGAGGAAACTCCTATGATGCAACAATACCAAGGAATTAAAAGGGATTACCCAGATTCCATATTATTTTTTCGAATGGGGGATTTCTATGAAATGTTTAACGAAGATGCAAAAATAGCTTCTAAAATTCTTCAAATAACACTCACATCTAGAAATAAAAATCAGTCCAATCCGGTTCTTATGTGTGGTATTCCCCATCATTCATCTAATATTTATATTACAAAACTTTTAAAGGCAGGAAAAAAGGTAGCGATCTGCGAACAAACCGAAAACCCAAAACTCGCAAAAGGTCTGGTCAAGAGAGAAGTAGTTCGGATCATAACTCCCGGAACCGCATTGGATGATAATATGTTGGACCCTAAATCTGATCAGCTAATTGTTTCACTTTTTATTTCGAAAAAAGAAATAGGTTTAGCGGCCTTGGATATTTCTACCGGAAACTTTAAAGTCACCCAATTCAATGAAGAAAAGACCAGCGGATCTCTCGCTGACGAGCTTCAAAAATTAGATCCAAAAGAAATTCTAATACCCGAAACTTTAATGACTCAACCTAAACCCTGGTTACCATCGGAAAATATTTTTCTTCACAGCTGGGAGGACTGGACGTACTCCCATAGTGAGGCCCTTAGAAATCTCCTGAATCATTTTAAAACACAGTCTCTAGAAGGTTTTGGTTGCGAGACTATGGACAAAGCGATCTCTGCCGCTGGTGCTCTAATACATTACCTCCATGAAACACAAAAATCAGCGCTAGAGCATATTAATTCCATCCATCCTTTTTCCGTCCACGACTATATGGCATTGGATAAAACCACGGTAACCAGTCTCGAACTCATTCAATCCAGTGAGGGGAAACGAAAAAATTCTCTCCTAAGCCTTCTGGATGAATCCTGCACACCGATGGGTGCCAGGCGAATTCGCGATTGGATCATTAAGCCCCTGGTGGACAAAGAAAAAATTAAA
This sequence comes from uncultured Nitrospina sp., assembly GCA_913044145.1. GTDB lineage: Bacteria > Nitrospinota > Nitrospinia > Nitrospinales > VA-1 > UBA8687. Next base: position 4,131 of record CAJWOD010000124.1, read on the forward strand.
AGACGTCTTGATATCGTTTCT
>CAJWOD010000125.1 GCA_913044145.1 uncultured Nitrospina sp.
CTTATACCTCCTTCTTATGTACTTCGAAGTCATATAATTCCGCGAAATTTATCAGGTAATTTGAGGGGTGTCAAGAGCAAAACCCTATATTTAAAGAATTTCACGCTTTTATGCCAGTTTTTACCGGGTCCACACACTATCGATAATACGATAATCAGGGTTTTAGCGGATATATATAATAAAGCATAAGATAGGTAGCCGTGCTGGTTATCAAAATAAGCGCATAAATTACCATAGTGACCCTACCTAATACCCTATGCCGATTCGCACCATCAGGTAATAGTTTTTCAATCAATTTTTCTACGCTGACGACTAAAGCCACCGTTGCAAAAATTAATGCGTACGCAATACTAGCTCCTAATGGATTTTCCCGAGTAGCTAAAAGCAATACCTGCAAAACAATCCAACTTCCCCCAATCGTAAACATTACAATTTTGAATTTACGGGGACTGACTTTTAATTCTCCATCCTTTAGCAGGTACTCCCCTCCCACCTTCTCACTGGCCCGGAATCCTTGTGAAAGCATATAGAAGGCAAGAATCATTCCCAAGACCACCAAAGTTAGGTGAGTGATTAAAACGGGTTTGAAGATATTCTCGTAAATATCATCGGGGCCACCGAATCCCTCTCTGCCTTCGAATGAAAGAACCCCTAGGGATCGGGCGTAATAATAGCCAACAAAATAGATGATCATTGACACCATAGAAACAAGAATCAATTTATGGTGGCGGGTGCCCTGGGATTTTTTTGCCATCCCCCAGGCAATCAGGAATAAAACCGTGAAGACCACGGCCAAAAGGTAACTGATGTCCGCTCCAATCGTTCCCGAAGGGGCCAGAAAACCAGGTTCAGCGAGAAGTGCTTTCATAAAAATCCATTTTAAGACAGACTGGGTTTAAAAAGTCGGAAAGCAGATTTGAATTTTTAACAAGGCAGCAGTTTTTCAGGTTTGTCCCTCTTTACCCAAAAGCCATGTTCCGCAATAGAACTCAGATACTCCTAGAAGTGACCAAATCAAAAGCGGTTCCATACTCATCTGGGTAAAAAACATGAAAACTACTAAGGAAATAGTAGCCAATCCTACTAGTTGCAGTGTGCGACCTAAAAAATAGCGAATATTTCCCATGAAAAATTAACCTTTCAATGCTTCTTTTGTCTTTTTATTCGCATCAATTAGGTTGTTTATATTATTCCTAGCAATATTCTTTATAGTATCTCTAACGGCAGCTAAAACCACGTTCCCCATTGTGGTAAAAGTACTCGCCGAATGGGGAACATCGGGATCCTTGGCACCCTCTCTGATATTATTATGTCGTTTTACAACCTCTTCATTATCAAATAAGTCATCCAAGTGAAGTTTATAAAGAAGTTTTACATAATCTCGCTTCTTTTCTGTCTCATTTTTGTAATCCCAAACTATATTTTCCATTTCCATAGATTCAGGTTTGAAATCCCCCGTAGAAACAAATTTTTTGACCTGCTGAAAAAAAGCCTGCATCTCTTTTGGCGTCTTAATTTCGTTTTCAGGGATTTTTGAACTTATTTCATATTCAATAGTTCCCTCGCTGAGCGTAGGGCGGCTTACTTCATAGGTGACGTTGTTATAATTAAATCGTCGTCCCTTTTTAGCCGTATATTTTGACTGCATCTCCTCAACAATTGATGTAAGGCCCTCTGCCACATATTGGTTAAACAATAGTCCCTTTAAAGTAGACATTTTGATCTTCTCCATCTCATCATGTTTTTATTCCTGTTTCTTCTTCCCTTGATAAAATTAGCACAATAGGAAAGCTTTATATCTATCAAAAAATACGGATCCAGGGAAGGAAATTAAGCTGCTCTTATAAACTCAAAACGTAGAAGTCGTAGATTTCACAGGCGGAGCAATCCCAGCCGATGCCGGTGAAAAATCACCGGAAGATTTCAAAAAACTATTTGAGCCGCTTTTCTGGTAAACAAATTGGATTGTTATACACCCTACTTCCTTATTATCACAATAAAAGTCTAATAGCTGAAACTTAGCAAACTTGTTATCTGCTGTACGCGCAGCATAAACGTTTTGCTTGGCCTTTAGTTTATGAGTTAGATAATTATAACTATAAGGTTTAAGTATGACGGGGTTTTCTGTGTCGGTTCGGGTGCTGACATCCACAACATAATTATCCTTAGGCACTTCCGTAACTGTATCGAAACCCAAGGGTCCTAAATCTATCAAACCCGCTTTTCCAAATTTACTAGATGCCCCTCCGTTCGTTATAATCTTGCTTCTCCGAAATGCGAGGTCCCATTCCAAAGAAGAAGAATCATGAATTTTTACGGGCTTCCCATTTGAAAAATTAAAATACACATATTCTTTTTCAGAGGAGGCATTAACTGTAACTATTCGGGTGTTGAGCAGGTTTTTAGGTTGTACCGGTATGGGTTCCACCTTTTTCTTTTCATTCTTTGCCATTTTCCCCTCACCTGGCACATCGACACTAGGCGAATCAAGAAATTTTTGCAACTGCACCAATTTAGAAGGCAACCAGAATAAGCCTACCAATATAAAGGAGATACACAAGTTTAGCAGAAAAAGTTTACGCCATAACTTGCGTTTCTTATTTTCCTCAGTTTCGGACAACTTATCAAAAGATGAATTCATAAGATAAATTATAAGCTAATTTTTCAGTCTTTTTTTAGTCTCTATTGCGAAATTCTTTCAAAACATATTTCATAGCAGTACGGCTTAAACCTTCTTTATTCTGCCAAACTCCATTATTACGGCCGAAGTTTCGTAAGCTTGACTTTTGGCCTCCCACAAAGCGTGCACCCCAGATGACCTCCTGAGTTTTAGGGTCTACTAGAAATGCGGAGAATTCCAGTCCACTGGCAATACTTTTCTTGATATTGCCTCTCCGATCCCGATACTTATTCGAATATTTTGAAACCGCACCCACTAAAACAGCATCAACTGTATCTGTTGCAACCAGTTCAGCCCTCATCTCATCCCTATTAAATTTACCCTTTTTGGAGGTAGGATAGTTTCCGAGAGTGTTAACAATCTTGATGCGGGCATCCTCCATCATCTGGGGAGGAATAATGTTTGAATATTTTTTATTCGCCTTTAACTCCTGATAGGCCTGCCTAGAAATCACTTCTCCCGCATCTTTATCCTCAAAGGGGGCAACGGTTTTGTTCTCAAATCCTAAAACACCAATTCTCTGTAGGCTTTCAAAAAGCTGCCGATTAAACATCCTACTTTGAACTTGATTAACAGGTTCAATATTTAATAATTCATTATAAGTTTTACGACTGATATAAGTAGGTAACGGATGCGGTTCGTTAATATCCCCTGTAATCTGCGGATTCAGGCCATAATATACAGGTGGAGCATCATCCCAGGGACGATTCATTTCCAGATGATTTTTGGCCTGGCCTGCATCAAGCGCATTCTCTAGGGGCACCGCTAAACTCCGAGCTATCATAGGACCATACGAGATAAAAACTGTCAAAAACCAAATTAAACATCGAGAAATATTTGACAAACTCTGAACTCCTAAAAAATGAGAGCATTCTTTCTTTTTTAATTATATATTACCCCATCTTTGAATAAAATAGTTATTATCGAATAAAAACAATAAGCTAACTACCCTACTCACTAAATACTAGAGTTAAATGACTCCCAACCTGAATCGCGCATTGGAATGGACATCATCAGAAACCCAGCCTCTGGTGCTCGGGACCCTGTCTTTTTTAACGCTGATCCTATTTTCAGCAGCTGCTTGGCCTAAGTTGAAAATTCTATTGAGTGCTAAAGCAGCCGAAAGGAATGATCGGATTATTGAAAGAATCAAAATCACCCTAAAAATTGCATTCTTCCAGACCAAATTAATGCAGGATAAAAGTGCTGGATGGATGCATGCTTTGATTTTTTGGGGGTTCCTGATTCTGCTTTTTCGTGCGGCAGAATTCTTTTTTATTGGATTCTTTCCCAAAACTGACTTCTCATTGTTCGTAAATACTCCACTCCTTATGGCCTATGCCTGGCTTAAAGACTTAACAGTGGTTTTAGTTACTTTAGCCGTTTTTTTCGCTCTCTATCGAAGACTTTGGCTAAAGCCCAACCGGCTTACTTTATCTGG
>CAJWOD010000126.1 GCA_913044145.1 uncultured Nitrospina sp.
AAAAAAGAGGCTCTGGCACTTGCTTTTCAAAGTGTTTTAGCTCCCTGCCATTGTGGGGGTGAATTCAATCACGATTCTGGAAAAAGATGCCCCAATTGTCTGTATAAAATTGAAAGAGAAGCTAGAAAAACAGCTAGTGATACGGAGATAGAGTTCAAGTGTCCTTGGAACATTGAAGAGCTTAAAAAATTTGAAGCCAAATTTTTTGAGTATATCTTCCAGAAGGTTGAATCGAAAGAGGAGAACCTAAAGCAGTTGATCGAAAGATTTGAATCGGGTGAAATTGACGCAGAAACCTATATGGAAGGACTGGAATCGCTTCGATTCAGAGAATCTACTCAGGTTTCCGTTATCCAGGCTTGGGCGATGATACTTGGGCCTGATCTGGCATTTCGCGCCGCAGAGGAGCATGAGCTTGTTGAAAGATACGGTACTCGAATACTGGTTAGTATTGCAGATGCATTAGAAATCAGCTCAGGGAAAGCGGTTCTTTCAACTCTTACTAATGAAATGAAAAATTGGGATGGCGCAGTAGAAAGGGAATTGAACACCTTCATTGCTAAAATTGGGGGTGGATTCTAAGCCGAGTGCCGAAAATAACACCCAGCAAAAATATTTTTCCTAAAAATTCTCGGTCTAACTTCTGTTAGTTTATATAGCGATTTATAACCTGCTGCACTGAAGAAAGATAAGAACTCCCAAATAGATTCAGATGGTTCAATAAGTGATAGAGATTGTGCAAGTCTCTTCTTTCCTGATATCCAGGATTCATTGGAAATGCTTCATTATAAGCATCGTAAAACCTTTGGGATAACCTTCCAAACAATTCTGTCATAGCTATATCTGCTTCACGCAATCCATAGTAGACTGCCGGATCAAAAATACAGGGATTTCCTTTAGAGTCTGCGAAATAGTTTCCAGACCAAAGATCTCCATGTATCAATGCAGGTATTTCACCTGTAATATCTAAAAATTTATTCAGATTATCACACAGTGAATCGATTTTTTTGTCGGTAGAAGTAGGTAGCAAGCCGGCTTGGCGTGCGCGTTGTCTTTGAAATTCTATTCTCTGCTCGCGGAAAAAAACGATCCCATCTTTTTCCGGGTCATTTTTCTGCGGTGTGCTACCAATATAGTTATCATGATCCAATCCAAATTTATCATGGCTAAGACGGTGAAGTTCAGCTAAGGCATGGGCGAATCGATCTGTAAAATTTTTGTCTTCTGTTGAATTTTCCAAGTACTCCATCACAAGAAAGGTTGGGCGTGATCCGGATTGAATGGCAATGGGCTTGGGGATCTTTGGTCCTTTTTTTGCCTGTGCAAGCAGTCGGAGTCCCTTCACTTCCGCTAAAAAATAATCAGTTGGGGGATTCGAATTCAGCTTCATGAAAACCCGTTCCCCATTTGTTAACTGGAGTACCTGAGTTTGATTGATGCTTCCACCACTTACTGGGAAAGAGGATTTTATTGTCGCTCCATATATGGGTTCCAATAATTTATTTATTTCATCTTTCATGGTTAGAGCATTGTTTTTAAATGTTCTAAAATTTCCGGGCAAGCTCTTTCAACCATTTTAAATACAAGTTCGAAACCCCTGTCTCCTCCATAATAGGGATCGGGGACTTCTAAGTCGCCTTTGTTTTCCGGATCAAAGGATCGAAACAAAAAAAGTTTATCCTGGGTATCTGCTAATGGTCGCATTGTTTTTAGTGTTTCGAAGTTGCTATGATCCATAGCCAAAACCATATCCATTTGTTTGAAATCATTTGCTTGAAAATGACGTGCCCTACTTTCTAGGGTCACCCCATGTTTTCGGGCAGTATTCTGCATTCTAATGTCTGGTGGTTCGCCAACATGCCATCCGCTAACCCCAGCTGAGCTGATTAGAATGATTTCTTCTAGCCTTTCTTTTTTTACAAGGGATTCCATTACTCCTTGGGCCAATGGGGAACGACAAATATTTCCATGACATACAAAGCAAATTTTTAATGTCTTGTTCATTTATTGATTTACTAGAATTTTGCGTTTAATATATGCGAGCATTTATAGCATATTTAGTAATGAAATTTTCTTTCGTCTTCTCGGGATTATTTCTTTTTTAGGGATATTTTATTTTGATTCCACGATACACACTTCCTGAAATGGCTTCCATCTGGGAGCCTGAAAACAAATTTAAAATTTGGTTAAAAGTCGAGGTGCTCGCGTGTGAAGCGTTGGCAAAACGCGGGGAAATACCTCGAGCAGCTTTGAAAGATATTCAGGAGAAATCTGATTTTAGAGTAGAACGTATCGATGAAATTGAAAGAGAAGTCAAGCATGATGTAATAGCTTTTCTCACATGCGTAGCAGAGTATGTGGGGAACTCGGCTCGCTATATGCACGTAGGTATGACATCTTCAGATGTTCTGGATACGGCCTTAGCAGTTCAGTTGAAGCAAGCTTCCAACCTTATTTTGAAGGAATTAAAAGCCTTTCAGGGTGCATTGAAAACCCAAGCCTTAAGACATAAAAAAACCCCGGCGATTGGCCGTTCTCATGGAATTCATGCCGAGCCTATTACTTTTGGATTAAAGATTGCCAACTGGTATGAAGAGGTTGGGCGTAATATTGAACGGGTCAAGCGTGCCCGGCAGAGTATTTCTTACGGTCAGATTTCAGGAGCGGTAGGAACATTTGCCTGTATTCACCCTGAAGTGGAAGCGTATGTATGTTCCAAGCTAGGCTTGAAACCGGCACCGGTTTCAACTCAAATTATTCAACGAGACCGACACGCAGAATTTTTCACCACATTAGCAATTGTTGCAGGAACAATCGATAAAATTGCAACAGAAATTCGCCACCTTCAAAGAACCGAGGTTCTCGAAGTGGAAGAATTTTTTTCAAGTCGGCAAAAGGGATCCTCCGCGATGCCTCATAAAAGAAATCCCGTGGTGTCAGAACAAATGTGTGGATTAGCACGAATAGTTCGGTCCAATGCTTTTGCAGCTTTAGAAAATATACCTCTTTGGCACGAAAGAGATATCAGCCATTCTTCGGTGGAGAGGGTAATTGGACCAGACAGTACAATCCTTGTTCATTATATGTTAAGAAAAATGACGAGCATGATGGAACGTTTAATTGTTTATCCAGAAAACATGATGCGTAATTTAGAAAAGACAGAGGGTCTGATCTTTTCTCAAAGTGTGTTGTTGGCATTGGTAGATAAAGGCATCACTCGTGAGGAAGCCTATAAGCTGGTGCAAAAGAATGCGATGCAATCATGGACCAAAGGCAAGGATTTTTTAACCCTTCTTAAAAAGGATAAAAAAATTGGTGCATTGTTGAAAAAAAATGAAATTGAAAAGATTTTTAATTTGAAAGCTCAATTTAAAAATGTAGACATGATTTTTAAACGTATATTTAACCAATAAAGAGACCATTATGGAAAAATTAGAAAAACTTTACGAAGGTAAGGCAAAAATTTTATACAAAACTTCTGATCCGGATTTGTTGGTTCAGTATTTTAAAGATGATGCATCCGCATTTGATGGGAAAAAAAAGGGAACCATCGTCGATAAAGGTGTGATGAATAATCATATGTCCAGCCGTATATTTGAGTATTTAGAAGAAAATGGGGTAAAAACTCATTTCGTGAAAAACTTGAATGACCGGGAAATGCTGGTAAAAAATCTGGATATTATACCTGTAGAAGTAGTTCTTAGAAACGTCGCTGCAGGCAGTTTGTGCAAGCGATTGGGCATTGAAGAAGGAAGGGTTTTTGAAGAACAACCCATTCTAGAATTCTTTTATAAGAGTGATCCGTTAGGCGACCCCATGATCAACGAATGCCATGTCGATATTTTTGGTTGGGCCACTAAAGAAGAGGTAGAAATTTTGAAGTCAGAGGGGATCAAAATTAATAAGCTGATGGTGGAATTTTTTAAAGAACGAAAAATACGACTGGTTGATTTTAAGGTGGAGTTCGGTCGACATAATGGAGGGGTGCTCTTAGGCGATGAAATAAGCCCGGATGGATGCCGGTTATGGGATTGGGAAACCAACGAAAAAATGGACAAAGACCGATTTCGCTTTAACTTGGGAAGTGTTGAAGAAAAGTATCAGGAGGTCTAC
>CAJWOD010000127.1 GCA_913044145.1 uncultured Nitrospina sp.
CTACCCTGCAATAGTTTTCCATTCACTGCATTCAGACAGTCTTTCGCCTTACCTATAATCAATGCGTTCGTTTCCCTAAAAACTCTTTGGCAACTTCTCGATCATCAAAATTTTCTTTTTTGGCGCCTACGATCTGATAATCCTCGTGACCTTTGCCTGCAATTAATACAAGATCGTTTTTTTCTGCCCGGTCGATAGCATATCCAATGGCTTCTCTTCGATTTGTGATTGTTTTGTAAGAGTCGGTATCGGTAATATCTTTACAAATATCAGCAATAATTTGCTCAGGATCTTCTGTGCGCGGATTATCTGAAGTGATGACCGAGAAGTCTGCATTTTTTAGTGCAACTTGCCCCATTTCTTTTCTTTTTCCTCTATCACGATCTCCGCCACAACCGAAAACGACGATTACTTTTCCCTTGGTAAATGCTTTAGCTGCATTGATTGATTTTGCAAGAGCATCTTCTGTGTGAGCGTAATCGACCAGCACAGAAAAATTTTGACCGTTGTTTACCGATTCGAACCGTCCTGGTATGGTCGGGATTTTCTGAAATGTATTCTGAATGACATCGAGCGAAATGCCTTGAGCTGAAGCCGCTGCCGCAGCAGAAAGAAGATTGTATACATTGTGCTCACCAAGAAGATTAGTTCGCACTTTCATAGAACCGCTGGGTGTTTTTAAAGTGAACCGGCTACCTGTTGCTTCAAGGGTTATGTCTTCTGCGGAAAAATCAGCAGCAGGGTTTTTCCCGGTTGAAATAACACCCCTATTGAACTCTGCAGCGAATTCTTTTCCAGTTGGATCATCGATATTTATGACCGGAACCTTAACTCTGTTTTCTCTGAATAATTTAGCTTTCGAGTTTTTGTATTCATCCATGTTTTCATGGAAATCAAGATGATCACGGCTTAAGTTTGTAAAAATACCCACTTCAAAGCTCATATCGCAAACACGTTTCTGAGATAAAGCATGTGAAGACACTTCAAGAAAACAATCTGAAATTCCTGCATCCACCATTTGCCTAATACTTTGATTGAGGTCCAGAGATTCAGGCGTGGTCATAACCGCCGGGATAATTGTTTCCCCAAAATGGCAATTTATAGTACCGATCACTCCCGTTTGCCTTCCATCAGCCCTTGAAAGAGCTTCTAAAATATATGTTAATGTTGTCTTTCCGTTGGTTCCAGTTACACCCGTTAAATTTAAACGCTCTGACGGATGATTATAAAAATTCGCACTGATTTTCGACAAAGCTTTTCGCGAATCTTCAACGCACAAAGCAGTGAAACCTCTACCCTCTATAGAGGGTAAATTTAAAGATTTAAGAGGAGACTGCGTTACAAATGCAACCGCACCTTTAACCCAAGCATCTTTTATAAAGGTTTCCCCATTATGCTTGGCCCCCGGGATCGCAACGAAAAGTGCGCCAGGATGGACTTTTCTAGAATCGAAAGCGATATGCTTGATTGCGATATTTAGATTTCCTAGAGAATCGGTCGTCTCAACACCTACCATCAATTTTTCAAGATTTTTTTCAGGCATAATTTTTTTTAGAGCAAAGTCATTTTCCGAAAATAGGAACCATTTTTTTGATGCAGTTTGTTTCATTAGGCGCGGTCAAGAATAAAAATACGTTCTTTGCTCGAAGTAACATTTAAATGGCGCAATGATTTTTCAGCGATTTTCACAAACACCGGGGCTGCCACAACACCACCCCAATGGCGCCCCTTCGGATTGTCAATCATCACCAAAATCGCCAACCGCGGATCATCCGCTGGCGCATAACCTATAAATGAAGAAATAAATTCTGTTTTTGAATAGGACTTGGTTTCTCTAATATATTTCTGAGCGGTTCCGGTTTTACCCGCCACCTCAAAACCATCTATTGCAGCTTTTTTCCCTGTTCCATTTTCGACAACAAACTTTAATATCTCCATCATCTGCCGGCTTGTTTTTTTGGATATTACACGACGGATTTTCTTTGGCTTGATCTCTTTAATAATTTTTCCATCTCGCATCAGCGCTTTGGCTATATGTGGTTCCATAAGAGTTCCACCATTAGCAATAGCGCTAAGGGCAACCACCATTTGCAAGGGAGTGACAGCTATATCTTGCCCGAATGATATTGAGGCCAATGAATGCTCATTCCAATTCTTTCTTTTGCCCAGTAGACCGGAAGCCACACCAGGAAGTTGGATGTTAGTTTTTTCTCCGAAACCAAATTTTCGAATGTATTCGTAAAAGGAATCCTTACCAAGCTTCTGAGCTATTTTTATGGCGCCAATATTACTGGATTTGGCAATTATCTCCTGCATGCTGAGAGAACCATATTTATGACCGGAAGCTTCACCAATACTTCTTCCACCAATTTTAAAACTTCCATCTTCGCAGAAGAATTTATCCTGAGGCTGGGCAATTCCCTTGTCTAAGGCCGCGGCAGCAACAATCGGTTTAAAAATGGACCCCGGCTCATACGCACTTACGACAGTATTATTTTTCCGGGTTTCCGGGGTGAATTTATTGTAATTATTTGGATTGAATTGTGGCACGTTTGCCATAGCGTAAATTTCACCGGAATTAGGGTTCATAACCACAGCCATTCCAGAATCCGCCTTGTATCTCTCCACCTGTTTTTTTAAATAGTACTCAGTGGTGAATTGAATTACCTCATCGAGCGTGAGCATCAAGTCGTAATTACCAAGATTTGAGCGAGAAAGACTCGCTAGGCTTTGAATATTTCTACCCCTGCCATCTTGTTCTATGGGTTGGGAATAGACCACTCCTTTTAGCTCCTCCTGATATGTATGCTCGATACCCGCTAGACCATAATCATCGGTCCCAACAAAGCCGATTACATTTGCCGCCAACTCACGTTTTGGGTAAAATCTTTTTTGCTCAGAGCGAAATCGCACCCCTGAAAGAGCGGACTTCTTAAGATGTATTATTTCATCCGTAGATGCCTTCCTTTTTATCCACGCAAATTGTTTTTTTGAAGATACTTCTTTGTAGACACGATCGTAGTTTTGACTCAAGGCCGAAGCAAGAACCTTAGAGGTATATTTTCGGTCTCGTACCTCCTGAGGCACAACAAAGACAGATTCAACTACAAGGTTTGTTGCCAACTCATTGCCATTACGATCAAATATAGTCCCTCTGCCGAAATAGGTTTTTAGGTTCCCATGATGCGGCTGTTTTTCCGATTTTGCTAAGAGGGTTTTGTGTTGTGTAATTTGCAAATTAGCGAGTCTAGCTATTAGCGAAACCGCGAAAAGTAGCAACAGGCTGGATACAAAGATCAATCTAACCTTTACTACATTTCTAAAGGAACGTGATTTTGGTTTTTTATTGTTTGGCATAGCCTTACTTTAAAAAAATAGTTGTTACCTGTTCTTTTATTGGTTCGATCATCCCGACTTCGTTCTTAGCAAGTTGTTGTATTCGATATAACGACTGAAGACTTTCTTTTTCCAGGCGTAGAAGATGGTTTTCGTTTGAAAGTTTTTCCCGCTCAGCGATAAGAGCTTGATAGTCATAGGAAAGCTTTACCTTCCTCACATTCGGCCATACCAAGGCTAATGCTGCCAACATCATTAATACGGAGGCCAAAAAGATCATCTGAAAATCTTTTTGGGCAATATGAAAACGACCCCGAATTAATTTGCGTGATTTTTCAAACATATACTCTTTCTGCAACCCTTAACTTTGCGCTAACCGATCTCGGATTCAATGCGACCTCTTCTTGAGATGGACAGATGGGTCGACGCGTTAAGATTTTTAAAGTCCGTTTGTTACCGCAAATACAGATTGGGGTTTTGGGTGGACAAGCACAGCCTTTTTCTTCTTGCCGAAAAAATGTTTTTACAAGTCGATCTTCCAATGAATGAAATGAGATTGCTACAATCCTCGCAGAAGCATCTAGAAGGCTTATTGCATCATTCAAAACTACTTTTATTTGTTCCAGCTCGTTATTTACTGCGATACGTAATGCTTGAAAAGTTTTTGTCGCAGGATGAATTCTTGAGTACTTCGGTGATCTGACCACGCCTGAAATGATTTTAGATAAATGAGATGTTGTGATG
>CAJWOD010000128.1 GCA_913044145.1 uncultured Nitrospina sp.
GGACTTAATAAGCGAGTTAGGGCCTTACCCTAGTAGAACAGCCGACCTCTCCCGGGTCGGCTGTTTTTTTTTGTCCTGCCTTTTTGATTTTTGTGGTTTGTTCTTCCTGTTAGGGGTTTTTCATTCTGCAGTGATTTTTCTGTAGTAGCTTTAAGATTTTAACGTTCTCGGTGTAGGAAGAAAATTAATGACATAGTCAGAGGTTACGAATTTTTTTCTTTTGATCCAAGGAAATACGTTTAACTTAAAAACAACCCTATTTTTAGTTTAAAAAATACATAAGAAAAATCTCTTTAAAACCAAGCCATAATTCTTATATTAAAAACAGTTTTAAGCCTATATCTACCTATTAGTGGATCAATTAAGCTCACTTCCGGATACTTCAAGAAAAAGCTTATTCAACACCAGTTTATTTAGTGTTCTTTTAATAGTGTTTTTTTAACGCAAAAAGGAGAGAGTTATGAAAAAGATTTTTGCTTTAACGATTGCTTTCATCGCTGGTATTGCTTTGACAGCTAACGCAGGTAGCATCACACCTGGTCAAATGACAAAGTGTACAGATGCGAAAAGCATTACTTTGGAGACAGCAGGTGTACCTAACAAGGGTGATCTCAAATTCGGTTACACCAGCAATGATCGTGGTGGTGCGAACGTTGTAATTTGGAAATCTTCCAACTTCACAACCGTTCCTATTTCATTGGGACCGAACGATAATAACGACAGTGTTAACGGTTCCGATGGAGGTCGCACAGGATTGCCTCGAAGAGGTGGAATGGGTAAGCATAAAGTGACCCTGACCTCTCAAAAAGCTTTCAGCCGTGGTGATTCTATTGGTGATATCAGTGGATTGGTTAAAATCACCAACACAGGTACAAACGCAGTAACCGTAACCTGTAACTAAGATTTTCCAGTAAGGACTTAATAAGCGAGTTAGGGCCTTACCCTAGTAGAACAGCCGACCTCTCCCGGTCGGCTGTTTTTTTTGTCCTGCCTTTTTGTGGTTTGTTCTTAATTTCTTCATAGTTATTTGGTACTCTTAGCCTTCCTTTTAAATTAACCTGCTATTAAGTTTAGGGTTTTTAATATGTCTGTGCCCGTTAAAGTTCGTTTTGCTCCCAGTCCTACAGGATATTTACATATTGGAGGAGTTAGAACTGCCTTATTTAATTGGCTCTTTGCAAGGAACCATGGAGGCAAATTTATTTTGCGAATTGAAGACACGGACTTATCCCGATCGACTGAAGAGTCGATTCAGGAAATTCTTGAGTCAATGCGCTGGCTGGGATTGGATTGGGATGAAGGTCCCTTCAGGCAAACCGAGCGGCAAGAAATTTATTCGCAAAAAGTGGAGCAATTAGTTTCAGCAGGAAAAGCTTATTCTTGTTATTGTACCCCTGAAGAACTGGACCGAAAACGCAGCGAAGCCCAAAAAGCAGGCTTAAAACCCAAATACGATGGTACCTGTCGTAACCTTTCGGATGCCCCCGAGGGAGTTCCTTCAGTCATACGCTTCAAAGCACCGCTAGAAGGTTCTGTAGTAGTGGAAGACCTGCTGCGCGGGAAAGTGGTTTTTGATATTACAGAGTTGGATGATTTAATCATCCAACGAACCGATGGAACTCCCACCTATAACTTTGTGGTGGTGGTTGACGATTCAGAAATGGGCATCACCCATGTTATTCGAGGCGATGATCATTTGTCGAACACTCCGCGGCAATGCTTATTGTACGATGCATTAGGTTATGCGCGACCGCAGTTTTCCCATATATCCATGATTCTGGGACAGGATAAGGCACGTCTTAGCAAGCGTCATGGTGCTACCTCTGCGTTGGCCTACCGTGACATGGGTTATTTACCCGATGCGATGATCAATTACTTGGCTCGGTTAGGTTGGTCGCATGGGGATCAAGAAATTTTTTCAATTAAAGAATTGATCGAGCATTTTTCATTTGATTCTGTAAATACATCAGCAGCAATTTTCGATGCCGACAAACTTTCGTGGGTCAATGAACAATACATCCAGTCGACTCCACCGGAGCTGTTAGCTCAACGCCTGGAGCCACATCTGGTAACTGCGGGGGTTTTAGCAAAAGACCATGGGCTCAATATGCAGGAGATTGCTAAAGTGATTCCTTGTTTGAAAGGCAGGGCAAAGACACTCAAAGAAATGGCTGAGAAATCTGCTTTCTTTTTTAAAAAGCAAGTAGAGTTTGATGAAAAAGCCCAAAGCAAATTCTTAACTGATGAAGTAAAGCCTCTGCTGGAAAAAGTGATTACTGGCTTTTCTGCGTTGGATGATTTTTCCAGCGATAAAATTGAATCGGTATTCAAAAAAATTGTTGAAGAAGAGAATTTGAAACTTGGGAAGCTTGCCCAACCAGTTCGAGTAGCTTTGACAGGAACCACGGTGAGCCCAGGTATTTACGATGTTATTTTGCTCCTTGGAAAAGAGAAAACTATTAAGCGTTTGAGAGATGTTATTTGAGTAATTAAGCGGATCAGTTTTTCTTTTCTACCATTTCTCCAATATCTCTCACCTTTACATTTAAATTTTTTGCTTTCACAGCATCTTCTAACATCAGAACGCAATAAGGACATGAGACGGCAATGGTATTCGGTTCGTTGACCATAAGCTCGTCAAGCCTATGGTGGCTCATGCGTGAGCCAGTGTTTTCCTCAAGTAAAAATCGAGCGCCACCAGAGCCACAACAGGTACCAGTTTCTCGGTTTTGTTCGATTTCTTTTAGCGAGTTTGTTTTTAGTGTTTCTCGAGGCGCGTCATAAATTCCATTGTGTCTACCCAGGTAACAGGAGTCGTGGAACACGATTTTTTCTTCTTCACTTGATTTTGAGATAACTTTACCATCCTCTATTAATTTTTGTAGAAGCTCTGAATGGTGAATCACCTCAAGTTGGGAGCCGAATTCTGGGTATTCGTTTTTTAATGAGTTGAAGCAATGTGGGCAGTGGGTGACCACCTTTCGCACACCTTTTTCTTTGAAAGTTTGTGCATTTTTGGATGCCAACATATCATATAAATATTCGTTCCCCGCGCGGCGCGCTGGATCCCCTGTACAGCCCTCGTCATTCCCTAGTATGGAAAAATCGACACCCGCATTCTTTAATGTTTGTACAACGGCTTCTGTTATTTTTTTGCCACGGGTATCAAACGATCCGTTGCAACCTACAAAATAAAGATATTCTGTGGGATTAGTTTTATCCCAAATGGGAACACCCAAATCTTTCGCCCAATTGGATCGAGAGACGTTTGGAAATCCCCAAGGGTTTGATTGGGTCTCTAACGATTTGAATGCAGATATAAATTCTTTTGGATAGCGATCTTCTGTCAAAACCAATCCTTGTCGAAGCCCGATAATTTTATCGACATATTCAATCATCACGGGGCAGGCGGATTCGCAGGCGCCGCAAGTGGTACAAGACCAAATAGTTTCGTCTTCGATTGTTTCTCCAAGAAGAGGAATATCTGAGTCGGGCCGACTGTTAAGGCGATCACGCAGATCAACGGTTAATTGTTGCGGTGATAGGGGCTTGTTGGTTGCCCACGCAGGACAAACTCTATCGCAACGTCCACATTGTGTGCAGGTGTGGAGATCGAGCATTTGCTTCCAGTTGAAGTCTTCTATTTTGGTTACTCCAAATGCTTCTGCTTTTTCAAAATTGATTCGATTTAAGCCATGACCAGAGTTCAGTTGCGAAAAAAATACATTTGGGATTGATGTCAAAATATGAAAATGTTTGCTGCGAGGCAAAAGGATTAAAAAGATCATGATAGACGATACATGAGCCCAATAGGCTAGGCTGTGGAGATCTCCTAAAACATTACTTGGAAGTTTCTTGAAAAGAACTGCCAAAGTCAAACCGATAGGGCCGGAATGGCTTTCGGGATGAAGAGCCAAGAAAACAGAATCAAACATCATATCGCTGACCATTACTGCGAGTATTAAGACAAGAATGAATAAACCTTCTCCAGATAAAGTAAGCCGGTTGGGCTTTAGCCAAAGTCTTCGATAGAGAGCGAAAA
>CAJWOD010000129.1 GCA_913044145.1 uncultured Nitrospina sp.
TACACTTCTGGGAAGACTGAATACATCTGTCCTGCAAAATTGAGTAAAGAAGAGGTTGACAAATGTAAAGAAGTATCCAAAAAAGTTTTTAAAGTCTTGCGAGGACGTGGTTTTCCTAGGGTAGATATTATTCTTGATAGTAAAAACACACCTTATGTCCTAGAAATGAATACGGTCCCAGGCATGACTTCAACTAGTCTTTTGCCTATGGCTGCTCGCGAAGCTGGAATGGATTTTGATGATCTTGTGATAGAAATTTTAAAAAAAGCACAATTGGATCATGGAGTTCCGTTATGAGCCTTGCTCTAACTAAGCAAAAAGGGCCTGCCAATACATGGGACTGCCTTCGCTCTGAAAGAAATAAAAGACGTAAGCGTGGTAGCACCTTGAGGAATAAAAGCCCTAACAAATCAAAATTTAACACATGGACACGCGCCTTGGCTGAACTTGCGTCAAAACTATTTTTGGCCGGTGTGATCGGGTATCTTCTTTTTGCAGGATATAATTTTTTGATCTCAACACCTCGCTTTCAAATCCAGGACGTAACCTTCAGAGGTAATCATGTATTGAATAACTCTCAAATCCTTGAATGGCTAGGCCCTGTAGTAGGTAAAAATTTAATTGCAATAGATTTAGTTACATTGAACAAGCGACTTTCAGAGCACCCATGGGTGCAAACAGCATCCATACAAAGAATTTTTCCTCAGGGATTGGAATTTGAACTCAAGGAAAGGGTTCCTTATGCAAGGGTTAAAAAAGATCAAATCTATTTGATGGATAATTCCGGATTCGTCCTATCACCTGAAAAACCTGGTTATGGACACCTGCCTCTTATCATTTTAAAGGGCAGCAAAGAAAAAGACGTGTCGAATGGAGAATTATTAAACAGCCTGAAAACAATGGACTACTTCAATCAACTTTCTTTCTTTAAAAGTAATCCTTTGCAAGTAGCAGAACTTGTAGGACCCTCCCGAGTTTTGTTTAAGGCTAGAAATCAAGACTTTAAAATTCAAATGTCGATGGACCAATTAAACGAAGGGTTTAAAAAATTTATTCTTATTCTAGATTCACTTGAAGAAGAAAAACTAAAAACTCAGATAATCGATCTGTCTTTTAAGGATCAAGTTGTAATCAGAGAAAGATTTAAACCAAGTTCAACATTAATTTCGGCAAAGAGTCAAACCAACTAGAAGGGGATAGGACGCATGTCCAAAAAAAGTAATTACATTGTCGGGTTAGATATTGGGACCACCAAAATCTGCTGCATTATTGGAGAAATTAAAGATAATGAAAAAATCGATATTATAGGTATCGGACAGCATCCATCAAGAGGTCTTAGAAAAGGGGTTGTGGTTAATATCGACAGTACTGTTGAATCAATCAAGAATGCTGTCGAGGAAGCCGAACTCATGGCAGGCTGTGAAATCGATTCAGTCTATGTTGGTATTGCAGGTGGGCACATAACTAGTCTGAACAGCCACGGAAATATTAAATTGAAAGGCACGGAGGAAATTGGTCAGAAGGAAATTGAACAGAAGGATATAGACAGAGTGATTGAATCTGCCGAAGCCATTGCAATTCCTCTTGATCGAGAAGTGATTCATGTTCTACCCCAAGAATATATCGTTGACAATCAAGATGGAATAAAAAATCCTCTCGGTATGGATGGAGTGCGTCTTGAAGCAAAAGTACATATCGTCACAGCAGCGGTCGCCTCAGCCCAGAACATTGTCAAATGCGTAAATAAAGCAGGACTAAATGTTTCGGATATCGTTTTAGAACAGCTCGCTTCCAGCGAGTCCGTCTTATCGCCTGATGAGAGAGAGCTGGGGGTTGCCATGATCGACATTGGTGGCGGCACCTCCGATCTTGCTATTTTTTATCAGGGTGCAATCAAACACACTGCCGTCCTAACTATAGCGGGCGCACAAATGACAAACGATATTGCTATAGGTCTTCGTACTCCAAATGTCGAGGCAGAAAAAATTAAGCAATCCTTCGGTTGTGCATACTCTCCTCTTATCGAAGAAGGTGACAACATAGAAACCCCTAGCGTTGGCGGAAGAGAACCAAGAACAGTATCTCGGCAAGTATTAAGTCAAATACTTGAAGCACGAACGCGCGAGATGTTTGAATTGCTTGACCATGAAATTAATGAGTCGGGTTTTCGAGAAATTATTACATCCGGTATCGTCTTAACGGGGGGTGCAGCAAGTATGTATGGAATGGCCGATTTAGCCGAAGATGTTTTTCAATCCCCGGTACGAGTTGGAAAACCGATTGAGCTTGGAGGGCTAGTTGATGTAATCAATAACCCAATGTATGCAACTTGTACCGGCTTGATCCAATATGGCTCTAAAAGAATTAAATTCGGACTTTTGCGAGAACTTCAGGGTCGGAATTTATTCGATAAAATTTTTTCACGTATGAAAGATTGGGCAGACGAATTTTTTTAAAAAATGGAGGACAACATGAGTTTAATAGAGTTTGAAAATAATGAAGACGATTACTCCGCAATTATAAAGGTTGTTGGTGTTGGAGGCGGAGGTACTAACGCCGTAAATTCAATGGTGCGTGACAATATCCGTGGAGTAGAATTTATAATCGCAAATACGGATTTACAGTCTCTAGAAAAATCAGAATGTCCGGAGAAAGTCCAACTTGGTGGAGAATTAACTCGTGGATTAGGGGCGGGTTCCAATCCAGACATAGGGAGAAATGCAGCCGAAGAAAGCGAAAATATTATTCGCGATATGCTGGATGGTTCAGATATGGTGTTTATCACTGCTGGAATGGGCGGAGGAACGGGAACTGGTGCTGCTCCCGTAATAGCTCGAATAGCAAAAGAAGTTGGGGCTCTTACGGTTGGAGTGGTCACAAAACCATTCCAGTTTGAAGGAAGACCAAGAATGCGACAAGCAGAAGAAGGAATCTTGGAGTTAAAAGAAGCTGTTGATACCCTAATAGTCATTCCCAATCAAAAACTGCTGAGCTTTGTAGGGAATCAAACAACATTCACAATGGCCTTCTCTATGGTAGATGATATTCTCAAACAAGCAGTTTGCAGTATTTCTGACTTGATTGTCATTCCTGGACTCATTAACCTAGATTTTGCAGATGTTAAACGTATCATGGGATGCATGGGTAAAGCCCTTATGGGAAGCGGGACCGCGACGGGAGAAAATAGAGCCGTGGAAGCAGCACAAAAGGCAATCTCCAGCCCATTACTTGATGAAGCTACGGTAGATGGAGCTCAAGGTATTTTAATTAATATCACCGGCGGAGAAGATTTAACGCTCATGGAAATTAATGAGGCCTCCATGATGATACAGAAAAATGCTCATGAAGATGCGCATATAATTTTCGGTGCCGTGATCAATAATCAAATGGAAGAGGAAATGCGTGTAACCGTCATAGCAACAGGGTTCGATGATGCAATAGCATCTCCTATTGAGGTAAAACCCAGACTGCAAAAAGTGGTTGGCGGTACCCCTCACATAGAAAGAGATGACTCTGCATCATCTTTTAAACATCTCAAAACTCTTGCATCTTCTATAAAGGATGAGAATCAGGATTCAGGAAACCTGAATGCTAATTTGGACATTCCAACGTTTTTGCGCAAACACGCAGACTAATCGCCACCTAATCAACTAAACTGGCAGGGAAACCTGCCGTTAGGGTTGGAGGAGAAAAATAATATTGTTTGATGTTCTTTAAACAAATTAACTATTGATGCCCCAATTGTATTCAAGGTAGTAGATTTTAATTCCTGAGCGCATCAATTTTTTTGCCACATCGGGTGCAACATAATTAGCGATAAATTTCAATACCCCTCCTCTACTTTCAAAATCATCTTCGAACCATTTAAAGATTGAAGAAAGATAGACTCGGTTTTTTTGATTATCTATTTTCATCCCTTTTTTTGAAGACTTTAGAAACACTTTCATCTGTTCATCCAACTGATCATTAAGACTATTAACATTGAA
>CAJWOD010000130.1 GCA_913044145.1 uncultured Nitrospina sp.
ATTCCCATAGTCGACCAATCAAAAGAACGCTACTGGAGAAAGCGCCCCCTAGCTATCACCATTCTAGCGGGTTTTATATTAATTTTTGCGGCGCTAATTATTTGGGGTTCTGTTACCACAATGACTCACTCCATGTAACCGAAAAAAACTGAAAAAACCCATCAACACCTGCGATAAAAAAAATCATAACCGAAAAATTTTAAATTTTTAGCTTTGTCATCTTAATTTTATGCAAATACAAATCGAAATCCTGACCAAAAAAGGTTGTAGCTTATGCGTTGATGCTAAAGAAATTGTCGAGCGTGTTTTGCCTGACTTTCCAGCAACACTAAAAATGATTGATATCGAATTCATTCCAAATCTTTTTGAAAAATATAAAGAAAAAATACCTGTAGTTCGGATCAATGGAAAAGAAAGCTTCGTATATAAAGTGAACGAAATCACTCTAAGAAAAAAATTAGAAAAACTTATTTAACAATTTGCTTTATTTCAATGGAGAATAGCAATGGTAGAGAAAACTGCACTAACTGCACAAGAACTTGAGGAGAAGCTAAAAGATATGGCGCCGGAATGGAAAACAGGTAAAAACGAAAAAGGAGTCCCTTTTATTCAGCGGGTGCATCATGCTTCAAAGTTTATGCAAGGTATTGATTTTGTCAGTAAAGTCGCAGAGGCTGCAGAAGAAAACAATCACCATCCCGATATCATCATAAACTACAAGCGAATTTCAATCCGCTATTGGACGCATACAGCGAGTGGTGTTACTCTAGCAGATATTCAAATGGCACAAAAAATAGACCCATTATTTTAATTAAGCTAAATCTCGGCCTGCATAATGTCATCCAAAGTTTGGCGTTTTCGAGTAAGTGTACAAATATCGCCATCGATAATCACTTCCGGGATTAAGGGTTGCGAATTGTAGTTGGAAGACATTACATGGCCATAAGCCCCTGCCCCACCAACTACGATCAAATCTCCTGACTTTGGCATGGGTAGTTTTCTTGGAACTGGCTCTTCATCCTTCTGAGTTAACACATCCCCGGATTCACAAACGGGACCAGCAATAATCAAATTTTGTTCCGGCCCCAGCCTTTCTCCATCAAACCAGATAGGATGAAAAGAACCATATGCCATTGGCCGGATTAAATGGCAAAAACCAACGTTTGTTAAAACATAATCAATTCGTTTTCCTTCTTCGTCAAAGGTATGGTTGAGAGATCGCACTTCTCCGATTAAATATCCACAGCCTGCCACAAAGCGTCTTCCAGGCTCGATTTCACAAACCACTTCTCTACCAAAGTGTTGCTTTAGTACCGCTGCCCTTTCATCGATAATGGCCTTGTAACCTGTGATATCTTCCTGTGGTTGATCCGGATCATACTGGTAAGGCAAACCACCTCCAAAATTAATGGTCTCTACATCTGGAAACTCTTTAGCAAAGTCTACTAATTTCCCTGTAATACGTTTAAGGTGTTCCATATCTCCACCGGAACCGATGTGCATATGTATTCCTGATAAAGTGAGACCGTATTCCTTTAATATCTGTTTAACATCATCAAGGTTTTGGTGCCAGATTCCATGCTTGCTGTAGGGGCCGCCGGTATTGGTCTTTTTAGAATGACCTGCCCCTTCACCCGGATTAATCCGAATAGAAATTTTTGGAGAACCGACGCCTTTCTTTTTTAAAGCCTGACCATATTCCTCAACCATCCCCAGCGTACCGCAGTTACAATAAATATTATTTTCGAGACAATAATTAACATCATCAGCATTAAAAAAAACATCGCTGGTGAAACAAATATCGTCAGCCTTATAACCCGCGCGAATCGCACGTTGTACTTCATAAACACTTACTGCATCAATCTTGACCCCATTCGCCAACATTTCCTGCAAAATTCTAGCGTTGGAAGAGGCTTTCATGGCGTAACGTGTGACGGGTGACAGCCTTCTTATTTCATTAATTGCCTGACGTAGAATTTCCAAGCTGTACACATAAACAGGGGTGCCAAACTGATCCGCAATCTCCCGCACCTCTACTTTTTCAATTTTCATTTTTTATCTCTAATTGGTGTGGCTGATTCAATCGAACAATGCAGAATTTATAGCATAGTTTCGAAGTTCAAAAAAACAGTTTGTTTATAATTGGCCTTTCATAAGCAATGAGGCAATTAACGATGAAGCTATTTCTTGAAGAAACCTCAAATAACTTTTAAAATAGCCGATCATATCAAAAGAGTAACATTGACCTTTTAACTGCCTTCTTCCTTTATAAAGTGGGCAACTAAATTTTTTAAATAGAACATTTCTGCCATGCCGAAGTGGACCATTGAAGAAGCTCGAGAACATTATAATATTAACGGCTGGGGTGCGGGTTATTTCGATATTAACTCCAAGGGTAATATCGTTGTCCGTCCCAATCGTAAAAGTCATCATGACATAGACCTTAAGGAATTGGTTGATGACATTCAGGAGAAAGGTTACTCGCTGCCCATCCTGATTCGTTTTTCAGACATATTGAAAGCAAGCATCGCTAATCTTGCCAGCTCATTTAGTAAAGCTATCAGTGATTATGAATATAACGGCAAATACCACGGAGTCTATCCCATCAAGGTAAACCAACAGCGACAGGTAGTGGAAGAAATCGTGAAATTTGGACAACCTTACAACATAGGCCTAGAAGCAGGATCCAAACCGGAATTGCACGCCATTCTTGCCATCCTCGACAATCCAGAAGCCCTACTCGTTTGCAACGGATATAAAGATGAGGCTTTTATCCGACTAGCCTTAATGAGTCAGAAACTAGGAAAAAAAGTTTTTATCGTTGTAGAAAAATTAGACGAACTAACTCTTATAGAAAAAGTAGCTAAAGAATTAGGTGTGCAACCCAATATAGGACTGCGCATCAAGCTATTAAGCACCGGTCAGGGACGCTGGTCTTCTTCAGCAGGAGAGCACTCAAAATTCGGATTAAATTCAATCGAATTGATGGAAGCCCTGAAAATATCCAAGGAAAAAAATATTCTCGATAGTATTAAGTTAATCCATTTCCATTTAGGTAGTCAGATCACCAATATCCGTCGCATCAAAAATAGTTTACAGGAAGTGGGACGGTTTTATTCAGAATTGATGCGATTCGGATGTGATATTCAATATATTGATGTCGGAGGCGGCTTGGGAGTTGATTACGATGGTTCCCGTTCTACATTTGCATCCAGCATTAATTACACCGTACAAGAATATGCTAATGATGTCGTTCATCACCTGCTGGAAATTTGCAATAAAGAAAAGCTGCCACATCCTAATATCATTTCCGAATCGGGACGAGCCATGACCGCCCACCACTCTATACTTGTGGTCAACGTGCTAGGTGTTACAAGCTTTCCCGAGTGGAGCGATAAGGTTAAAATTGATGGAGATGCTCCTGAAGTTGTAAAAGAAATTTTTCATGTTCTCGAATCCACTTCAAATAAGAATTTAAACGAATCCTGGCACGATGCCGTGCACTTAAAAGATGAAGCACAAAACCAGTTTCTCATGGGAATGATCTCTCTTGAAAGCCGAGCTATGTCGGAAAAAATTTTCTGGGGAATCTGTCGCAAAATTGAAAAGCTGAGTACACGACTAAAATTTATGCCTGATGAAATTCGTAGTTTAAAAACTCGGCTTGCAGACAAGTATTTCTGTAATTTTTCAATTTTCCAATCCGTACCTGACTCTTGGGCCATTGATCAAGTATTTCCAGTTGTTCCTCTTTATCGATTAAATGAAGAACCTACGCGAGAGGCAACTCTTGAAGACATTACCTGCGATTCAGATGGCAGGATAGACACTTTTATCGGAACCGACCGCGGGACCGAAAATACTCTTCGTGTCCACGAATTAGAATCTGGAGAAACCTATCCTCTAGGTATTTTTCTAACAGGAGCTTATCAAGAAATCCTTGGGGATCTTCACAATCTATTCGGAGA
>CAJWOD010000131.1 GCA_913044145.1 uncultured Nitrospina sp.
CAGGGAAAATAAAAACACGGTTTGGGTTTCATGTAATACAACTTATCGAAAAAAGACCTTCAGAAATGGCACCATTTACTGAAATGAAACCGGAGATTCAAAAATATTTATTCCTTGAAAAAGCCAAAAAAAATGTATCCAGTTATATTGAGAAGCTTAAACAAACAGCAAATATTGAAATATTTTTTTAATAGACAAGCTCAGCGAACCTCATTATGATTGTACCGGGTGTTTCTTTTCGGCTTTTAATAATGAGGAATGAGAAAGATTCTTAAAACTCTTTTTTAGAAGGTGGATTATGAGCGAAGATGATAAAGCTGAGGGAGAAGGATTCGTAATTAAAGATAACCGCTCTTCACAGTTATCTGAAGAGGAAGCGGAGACCCACGACACACAAGATAGCACTGAAACTGGTGAGACAGGAGCCGATCATCAACACCAGCAACCTTTTCAACTTGATTTCTCAACATTTATAATGTCGCTTACATCTTCTGCGTTTTATCATTTAGGCGACATCGCCGATCCGGAAACAGGTAAAACCGAGACCAACCTTCCAGCTGTTAATCAAACCATCGATATGCTTACAATGCTTAGAGAAAAAACACAAGGCAATCTCAGCACAGAAGAAAATAAACTACTTGAACAGTTGATCTATGAACTACAAATGAAGTATGTCGCCAAAACAAAAGATGGCGGCGGTTCTCCAACTCAATAGAACCATCTATCTATTGAATTAAATGTCCTTACAAACTGACCAAAATGGAATGTTCATCTATGGCATGACTCATACCGATGAACTCAGTAAATTCCTGCAACAAAAATTTCCCGAACATCAAATCCAGCAAACCTATGAAACTTTGGTTGAGTTTTCTAAAGACCAAGCTAAGCTAAAAAAAACCTCCCCGCTAAAAATGTTCTGGAAACATTTAGAAAAGGTCTATCATGAAGGAGTTCCGCCTTTACAGTGTCATCGTGGATGTGATCATTGTTGTCATACAGGAGTTACCTGCACACAAATGGAATGGGATGGCATTTTAAAAACCACCGAGGAAAAAGGTATCAATCTAAATGAAATAATCGAAAAATCACAGAGAACCATTAAAAAAGTAGACGAAGTCCTCCAGTCAGGAAAAAACCTAGATCAAGTCGATTGGCATCGCCTAGTCATCAACCAACCCTGCCCTTTTTTAAGCGATGAAGGTGCCTGTCAGGTTTATGAAGATCGACCGCTAGACTGCCGAATGGTTGTCGCTTTTAGAGGTATCTGCGAATCTAAAAAACTTGAATACGCACAACGCGGAGTGGTTATCGAAGAAGCTGTAGGCTCCACCGTCATTGCCAAGCTTCAACACGATGCAACCCCTAAAATTAAGCGTCGCAAATTTCGCGGCACACAACCCATTAAACTGCTACAGCACTGGCTCATTCTCTGGCGGGATAAGCAGAAAAGCAAAGCCAAAAGTTAATCTTATTAAGCCACGCATCTTACAACTGATATTCAGACAAAATAAAACTGGTAGCAATCAATTGGTTTGCATCTGAGAAATAATAGAATCTCATCGTCTTTTACTAACTACCTGTATATTTTCAAATATTTAATAAAAACCTTTGAAACCTTCTGATCTGCAGCTTAGTCTGATAAATTTCAATCTTAAAATACAAAGAAATAAATTTTTGTTGACCACAAAGCGATTCAACCCCTAAAATATGGTACCTTTTTCATGTAAAGGATAGCGTTTAAATGGTTTAGGGAATTTTCATAGTTTGGCTTACCGGGTTTTTCAATCAACTCCCAGCACTTTTATTCATACCTAGCGACTTTTACAAACTACGCTAAATGTTCTTGTTACAAAAAACCTAACGCTAAGTTATATTTAAGAACAATTTTATTTTTGGAGTTGAACTCGCTATGGCGCGACTTCCTATATTAGACAAACTAGATCAGGAGTTAAAAGATTCTCAAAAGGAATTGCAAGTAGAAATACCCAAAGCCTTAAAAACTGCCCGAGAACATGGCGATTTGAGCGAAAATGCAGAATTTAAGGCCGCCAAAGAAAGGCAAATGTTTTTGGAATCCAGAGTTTCTCTTCTGCAAAAAAGAATCAGCGACATCACTTCAATAAACCTAGATAAGATCCCAAGTGACCGATCCGGATTGGGAAGTACCCTTTACCTCCGTGATCTCAACACTGGCGAAGAAATACAATATCATCTAGTCTTTCCAGAAGAGGTGAACCCTGACGAGAGAAAAATATCAGCAGCATCACCCGTGGGTCGCTCTCTAGTAGGCAAACAAGAAGGTGATGATATAATCGTTCCACTCCCAGATAAGAAATTGGAGTTTGAAGTTTTAAAGGTAAGAACTATTCATGATTATCCCAATGACGAGGATTCAGTTTTAGACTAATGGGAAAACCACTAATATCATTTGCACAAATAAAAGAACAAGACCCCTATTTTTTGGACATTGATGAAATACCAGATTGGCAGGCCCAGTTTGGAAACACAAATCCCCTCAAACTAGAAATCGGATTTGGGATGGGTAACTTTTTGATTGAAATGGCAGCCAAGGAACCTGGTAGTAACTTTATTGGGATAGATTTTTATCATAAGGGCATAAGAAAAATAATAACTCGCATAAAAAACCTTCAATTAGAAAACATACGAATCGTTTATGGAGATATCAGAAGTAAGATTTCTATCCTTTGTCAAGATGGGGAATTAGAAACTGCTTACATAAATTTTCCTGACCCTTGGCCAAAAAAGAGGCATATCAAAAGAAGGTTGATCAAACCGGAGTTTATTAATCAGTTAGCACAAAAGCTAGATTTGGAGGGCAACGTCTACCTGGCCACTGATAGTGAAAGCTATGCATATGAAATGCTGGACTATTTTAACTCTGAAACATTATTTCAAAATCTGGATAATAACAAAGGTTTTATTAAAGAGCGTATTGATCTACCTAAATCTAAATACGAGAAAAACTTTATCAATGCAGGTGAGAAAGTATTTTACCTTGAGTATCTGCGACTAGCAGCAATGACCTCTATCGCCTGAGATCGTTTGGAGAAAAGATTGGCTAAAGAACGAATTCTTATTGTTGATGACGAAAAAAATATTGTTAGCTCCCTCACAGGCATATTGTCAGACGAAGGATACGAAGTTTCTATTTCAAGTGACGGTGTCGAGGCTTTGGAGTTAATCCAAAAAGATCCCCCTGATTTAGTAATACTCGACATATGGCTACCTGGAATGGATGGAATTGAAGTTTTAAAAACTTTAAAATCCTACAACCTGGGAGTCGAAGTGTTAATTATGTCGGGTCATGGCACTATAGATACTGCTATCAAAGCTACAAAATTAGGGGCTCAGGATTTCATAGAAAAACCATTTTCTATCGATCGAATTACTGAATCTATTAAAAATATTCTTACGGAAAAAAAATTATCTAAAGCCACAGAAACCAGATCCCCTAAAGTTTTAAACGAGCTTCCAGTTTGCTTTAAATCCATGCTAGAGGTCAAGAAGGGCATCAAAGAACTTTCAAAACACATGAAACCTGTTTTAATAATGGGCGAAACAGGTACAGGAAAAGAATCAGTAGCCCGAACTATTCATGCTCAAAGCAGAAAAGGCGATCTACCTTTTACAAAATTGAATTGCGCATTCCGAAAAAAACAAGCTATTCAATCACAACTTTTCATGCAAAAAACTAGGGGAGAAAAACCGGTAACCAAACCAAAATCAGGGGAAAAGGTTATTTATTTAAGTAATATCGAGTCGCTTAGCAAAGGGGTTCAAGAAAGGTTAGCGGAAGCAATACAAAGCACGACACAATCTGATTCAAGTTTTGAGTTCTTACCCGACAGACTGTTTATTTCGTCCTCAGAAAACCTCGATGATTTAGTTACAAAAGGTCAATTTCACCAGGG
>CAJWOD010000132.1 GCA_913044145.1 uncultured Nitrospina sp.
AAGAATATCAACCTGAATACTTTGTATTGCCGCATCCTTCTCCTCGCAACAATATCTGGCTAAAGAAGAATCCATGGTTTGAGAAAAAACTGGTGCCCAAATTAAAAAAAAAGATTAAAGAGTTAATGTTTTAAAAAATTAAAACTCCACAATGGTGACACCAGTACCGCCTTCTCCGCGTTTGCCGGGTGAGAATTGCTTGCAAATACCGGTTTTTTCCAGGTAATTTTTAACAAGGGTCTTTATAGTTCCCATCCCATGTCCATGAATAATTGTTATTCGTGGTATTTTCGTTACAATTGCATGGCTGATAAAAGCTTCCATTTTTGTTTCTGCTTCTTCAGAGTTCATACCTCTTAGATCACAAGAAGAAGCACCTTGTGACTCAGCTTCAATATTCATTAATATTTTTGGAGTTTCTTTTTTTGAATTATTTTTTTGCCGGGGATTACCCCGTATCGAAGATGTTTCAACGGTGGTGTTGATATTGCCCATGCGGACTTGTACCTTTTTCTTTCCTTTTGTGGTTCCCTGAAGTATTGCCGTTGTTCCCAAACTTAATAGTAATACGGTATCACCGGGTTTTAATTCGTCTGCTGTCAAACTCCAATCTTCCAAGTTGTGATCGGAAGTCAGTTCGCTTTTACCTATCGCTTGGATTTTCTTTTCCACTTTCCGTATTTTGGGTAAAGTTTTTTCTCCTTTAATCTCCTGAATCATTTTTTGGATTGCAGTTTTTCCAGCACGGACTTCGGCTTGAAGTTTTTTATTTTTAATTTTTTGGAATTCTTTTTCTTCTTCACGAAGCCTTACTGTAAGCTGAATTTGTTCTCGGTTTAAATTTTCTACTTCTGCTTTTAAAAGTTTTATCTTTTCCTGATCCTGATGCATTTGTAACCGTTGGTGTGTAAGGTCTTCCAAAAGGTTTTCAGCACGCTGGTCTTTGGCTTGATATAGACTGCGTGCATGATCAATGATGTTCCGCTGTAATCCCAGTCGTTCGGCGGTGTCGAGTGCGGCGCTTTGTCCGGGAGCACCGAATATCAAGCGGTAGGTAGGACTCATGGTGTCAAGATTAAATTCAGTACATGCATTTAAAAACCCTTTTTGAGTTTGTGCCAGTATTTTTAAAGAAAAATAATGTGTTGAGACCAGTGTCATTACATTCTTACGCTTTAATTCCAGAAGAATTGATTCGGCAAGCGCGGCTCCTTCATTAGGGTCGGTTGCTATTCCTAACTCATCTAGAAGCACTAGGGATCCTGAGGTTGCATTGCCAATAATACGAATAATTTTTTCTAAGTGACCAGAAAATGTGGACAATTTTAATTGAATATTCTGGTCGTCACCTATGTCTGAATAAATTTCTTTAAAAAATGGGATACGAGAGTTTTTTTGAACAGGAAGAAAAAGTCCCGACCTAACCATTAAAGATAATAACCCCAGTGTTTTTAGGGTCACTGTTTTTCCTCCTGTATTAGGACCAGATATGATGACAACTTTGGTCGATTCTTCCCATTCGATCGTATTAGGTATGACTTTTTCAGCATCTAATATCAGTTCAGGGTTTCGGGCTTCTTTTAGCAACATTGCGGATTCTAGATTCATTGGACATTTCACTGCACCCATGGTTTTAGCGAGGCGGGCTTTTGCAAAAATAAGGTCGAGAGTCGCCAAACCTTCCATGTTTTTTTTCAAAGGTTCTTTATGTTGGTTGGTCTGAATTGCTAGGGACTGTAAAACTAGCGCTTTTTCTTGCGCGACCTTCAGTCGTGCCATTTTTAATTGGTTGTTTAGCGGAACTATCGATGCAGGTTCGATAAAAAGTGTTTGGCCGGTTCCCGACATGTCATGAACAATTCCGTCTACCTTTGATTTGAATTCAGCTCGGATGGGGATCACCTTTCTTTCTTGTCGCTCGGTGATATAGGAATCCTGCAACGCTTCTTTGATCTTAGAGCTGGATAAAAGTTTGTGGATTTTTTCTTCCAGTTTGTTTCGCGCGGTTTCAGTTTCTCGTAGCGCCTGTTTTAACTCAGGTGTCGCGTTTTCTTTTATATTTCCTTCGTCATCGATACAACGGACAAGGTCAGCGAGAAATTCTTTCAGGGGGTCCAGTTGTGACAGCCAATGGTGGATATTCGGAAAGGTATTTATTTTTTCTAAATTCTTACAAAGATTCCTGCAAAGACGCAGCAATTTCATAATGACGAGACATTGGCCCGTATTGATCATATGTTGCTCGTCAACATCTTTGAAAATTGGATTGATGTCCTCAAATCGATCCATCGGAAACGATTCCAGAGAGTCCAGTAATGCCATCATCTCTGTCGTTTCGTCTAGTCGTTTTTCTGCAGTTTTAAAATCTGTTTCAGGTTTTAAATTCAGGCAAAAATTATGGGTGTAAGGTGAGGAAGTATGATTTGCAAGAGCTGTAGTTATTCGCTCCCAACCTAGGAGCTTCATGGACTTTAATAAAAGAGGATAAGTATCGTTTTCAGAAGAGGGGGGTTCGCTCATTGTAGAGATCGTACTAGGGTGGTTTCCAATAAGATATTGACCTTTGCATCGTATAACCTGTAGGGGTCGCGCAATTGTTTATAGCCGTATAGTAATACTGCGAGGTCCTTTTTTAGTTTATTCTGATAGCTGATTTTTTTCTCTCCTGCTACCAGTTTGTTGTTTTGATTTTGAATTTTTTGAGTGGTAATGACCACTGTTTTGTCGAAATCCACTGTTTCTGTATTGAAAAAAAGATCGTACTCGACAAGGTTTTCACCCATCACTTCAAATCGATTTTCTCCTTTTCTTTCTACAAATAAAGTAGCTATTTTCCCATTTCTGTTATTAGGTTTGGGGCTTTCTGGCCCAGGGAGTTCGAGTGAGGCGAGGTTTTTTCCCTTTTTCAGACGCGCCCAGTGGATCATGCCCAGATGGTTGTTTTCGCGAGTCATTCTTACTATGGTCGGATTCAGATTACGTTTTTGCTTTTTAATCCATTCCAGTAAATCGGGAATTTCATTTTTAGGAAGAAAATGCCCTCCATGAGCCATTCCTTTTTCACCATGTTCGCGATAGACGACTGGGTACCTCATATCAGAGAGTATCTGGTTCACTCTCCGACTCAGTTGTATAGGAAAAATAGGATCATGCGCTCCCTGAATCATATAGATGGGTGTATTCTTTAGGTTGATTAGGAAATTCATAAAACGCGGGGTGATGCTTCCGGCAATAGGTATCAAACCTGCAAACCGATCCGGATAAAACATTCCAATAGTGTAAACCCCAATGGCGCCATTAGACAGTCCAGCAAGAAAAACTCTATTGTCATCGACATTATACTGTGAGCGGACTTGGTCCATTAAAGCTAAAACCATTTCTTCTGCCGGGCGTGCCCACCAAGCACCCATAGGATAAGACGGGGCTATAACAATAAACTCTCTATTCAGCCTTTCTGCCCATTTAGCAGCAGTGACATCACTGTTTCCTCCCATACCGTGCAAAACAATGACCACGGGTAAAGGGTCTGTTTTGGACGTAGTTTCAGGATAATACAGGGCGTAGGAATAATCTCTTCCATTACTACGAAATTTTAATCCTGTTAGCAGGCCCTGTTTCTCTCCAACTGGTTTTGTCCTTTGTTTTAGTAAAGTTTTTATTGCTTTATGTGACACCTTTTGGCTTTTCAAACGTTGTAATACTTGAACTTCAACATCTGAGTCGTTGGTGGATAAGAATAGGTCAATATCTGCCTTGATGTCATAGGTAATTTGTTTTGGACCGGATTCAATTCCTGTAGAACAGGAGGCTGAAAATAGGATTATTAAAAATATATTTTTAAGTTTCATGATTACCACAGTATCGAATATTCAAAAATTTGTAAAGGTTTTAGGTCTTC
>CAJWOD010000133.1 GCA_913044145.1 uncultured Nitrospina sp.
TTTTTGGGAATAACGAAGGTATTTAATTATTTCAATGATATCTTTATCGCTGACGTTTTTTCTCTGAGGTGGCATTTTGTCCGTGCCATTTAATATAGTTTCGCGTATATCGTCATCAGTAAAATTAGGGCTTAGATATTCTTCATCTATTAGCCTCGGTGCTTTAGTATGTTTGCCCATAGCATCAGATCCATGGCAGTTGGAACAAATTTTATGGAATGCATTTTGGCCTTTTTTATATTTTTCTGGAACTTCAAGTTTGGGTTTTGGTGCGCAGGAATATGTTGCAAATAGTGTGGCCACGATAAGTATTAGAAGTAATTTGTATTTCATAAGTATTGATTAACCTTGCATTTATTTGATACTGCGATTTCGTAATAAATTTTATTCAACTTCCGCGACTTAAGTGGTATTTAAGTGCCTAGCAGTTTTATTCCAATAGTTACTGAAAATATTGCTACCACAAACCTGGCTTTGGGTAAGTAGGTATAGAAATTTTTATTTTCAGAAAATTTTTGTAAAAAGAGGCCATAAAAACCCATAGTTAAGATCATTCCCAGACAGAATAAGCCAACATAACTAAATACCCCCGAAATGGATTTTGTTAAGGCAACGGGTATTAATAAAAATATTGATGTTGATCCCGCAACCCCATGTAAAACCCCTACGCCAAATAGTATTGGTCCAGAAAATTTTACGTCTTTATGGTCAAAACCTTTCAACTTTGATTTTTGTTTCAACTCCTGAAAAAAAACGATCACCCCAAGAAATATCATTGTAGCCCCGACCATTTGTTCGGCCGAAGTGCTCATTAAAGCCATAAATGCTGTGTCTAGAGAAAAAACCAGAATGGCCAGTATGGTTAATGTTAAACTATGGCCTAAACCCCACTGCAAAGCTAATCGGAGTGAATTTTTTAAAGAATCTTTATTTAGTACTAGGTTGGTTACAGTAACAATATGGTCGGCCTCCAATGCGTGAAGACAACCAAGAAGCAAACCACCCGCTAAAAACCAAATTTGTTCCATAGTTACTATCTAAGAATTAATGTTAAAAGTTTTCCAATATTGAATTTTAGCTACAAAGTTAATTAATTTATATAACTAAATGACAAAGGATAATTTGAATATCATTTTTTAAGTGATATCTAAAGTATCTATACCTGACTTTTCATTCTGTTAGCTGTTCTATAAAATGAAAAAAATAATTTGAATTTTATTGAAGTTTATAACCGATGGGTGGAATATAGTCAAAAAACCTATAGAAACTAGAAATTTAAACGATAATTTGAATTAAAACTCGATACCCTTTTGAGCGGGGATTCTTTGTTCTGCAAACGGGTGTTTGATCATTTTCATTTCTGTAACGAGATCGGCCATCTCGATAAGTTTCTTTGATGCATTTCTGCCGGTACAGACAACGTGGGTCATTTTTGGTTTATTTCTTATTGTTTCCAAAACTTCATCTTCTGGGAGAAATTTGTAATCGAGCACATAATTGATTTCCTCAAAAATGACCATTTCAAATTTGCCGGAATTTAATTTTTCTTTTACTAGATCAAACGCTTTTCTAGCCGTCGCTTTGTCTTGCTCTATATTTTCTGTGTCCCATGTAAAACCGTCTCCC
This sequence comes from uncultured Nitrospina sp., assembly GCA_913044145.1. Taxonomy (GTDB): domain Bacteria; phylum Nitrospinota; class Nitrospinia; order Nitrospinales; family VA-1; genus UBA8687. The sequence continues at coordinate 1,627 of CAJWOD010000133.1, forward strand.
ATGGGAACAATTTCGACATAGGGTGCCAAACTTTCAAGAGCTTTTCTTTCGCCTGCTTTCCAAGGCCCTTTCATGAACTGCATAATAAAGACGTTCATTCTATTACCAGCTGCTCTAAGGGCAAGGCCAAAAGCTGCAGTAGATTTGCCTTTTCCTTCGCCTGTGTGGACGATAATCAGGCCTTTGCGTTTTCTTGGGTCTGCGCCAGTTGGTTTTCTCATAAGCTTAATAGCTTCCTTTTTATTTATATTAATTTCAATTGTATTTTAGCAAAGCTAATAAGAACCTCAATATCTAAGGCTGTGAAAAGTTAAGGCATTTCTTTTCCCGATACTATCAAGGCAAAACTAAAAAGTGCTAACTTAAAAAGTGGTTCAAATTAAAGAGGTGGGCCAGTGTCAACAAGCAACAGGTGCTGGTATTTTTCCAGAAGCATTAATATTTAAGGAAAATGCAATTCGTTATTTTGCTTGTTAATACATTTGCTCAAACAAATCTGTTGGGCCCAAACCCAGAAAATAATTTAGGAAAAGGTTAGAATCTGTAATTAATGGAAATATATCCTGCCCGACCAGGTGTGCCATAACTATCCACTACCTCGTACTGTTGGTTAAAAATATTTTCACCTCTAACCTTGATATCAATATTTTCTTCTAGTTTGTAGCTTACAAGCGCATTGAATAAAATATAAGGGACGACAGACTCTGAATTGGAATAACGATACCTTAGCCCTACAGAAGATGTTAATTTTTCAGTCCAAATATGCTTTAGTTTGGCGAAGATCTTGTGTTTTGGTCTTCTGGCAAGAGGCCCATCGTCTTCATCAACGGCCACCAACCATGTATGCTCCAGAGAGAAAAAATTATGACCAGGTAACTGTGCTGTAACTGAGGTCTCGGTTCCATAGGTTTTAGCTCTATTTGCATTATATGGAACCCAGCTATTGGATGCAGGAGCTATGATCATATTAGTAAACCTAGACTCAAAATAAGTTACATCGAATTTAATTTTTCCACCTAACAGACTTTGAGATAATCCAATTTCCCAACTTTTATTTTTCTCAGGTTCCAAAGCAGGGTCACTATAGCCCGGATAATAAAGGTCATTAAACGTTGGGGCTCTGTATCCTGTTCCGTACGCAGAATGTATTCGTGTTCCTAAATTTTTAAATGTATAAGCTCCTTCAAAACGGTAGGTCAGGAAACCCCCAAATTGTGTATTTTCATCCTTGCGGAATCCACCAGTTAAAAGTATTTTGTCTTTATAGTCGAATTGGGTTTGAAGAAAGTATGCAGTAGTTTCAGTATTTTGGTTGAACCCTTGGCCTACGTTCTGTCCATTTTGCTTTTGATACTCTACGCCAAAGACAACGGAATAATATTCCCCTAAATCAAGGTTGTTTTGAATGTCAATCGTGGAGTTACGATTGTATATTTGATTATTTATATCAGCGTCATAAAAATAACTTGGGAGAAGTCTTACTTTCCACCAGTCGGTCAAATGCGTGGAAATCGGTAAGGATAAGGTAAAGGTATCAATTGGACTTTCTGATACTGGGTTATCGCTAGTACCAGAAGTATCAGTATCCAGAGAAGATTTCAGCCACCTTCCTATAAAATCTATCCTTGTCTTGTCTGAAAGGTTATAGCCTAATCGATGAGACAGGGTTGACATCTGGAAACCATCTTTTTCGTTACCGTTGGTTGCAAATGCAGCTGTGTTGATTCCTTCTGTATCCAAACGTGAAAGAGAGAGTGAATAGTCAAATTTTTCATTGATGGCACCAGAACTTCCCAAGGTTTCTCTGAATGTAGCAAAACTGCCTACCTCAAAAGATGCGAATTGGGATGGTTTCTTTCCTGTCCCTTTCTTAGTTGTAATGCTGATTACACCTCCGATGGCATCTGAACCCCAGACAGTACTCTGGGGTCCTCTTAGAATTTCTATTTTTTCTATGTTATCTAAGTTCATTTTTCCGAACTCAAATCCTCCCGTGGTATTTGAGTTTGCTTGGACACCATCAATTAATACTAATGTATGATCACTTTCCGCTCCCCTCATAAAAACACTGGTTGTTGATCCGAGAGTTCCTGACCGGACCACATCTAATCCAACTCTCTCTTGAAGAATTTCCACGAGGCCACTTAAGCCACTTTCTTTTATTTCTTGC
>CAJWOD010000134.1 GCA_913044145.1 uncultured Nitrospina sp.
AATATTACATTAGTAAAAGAAGATACTCCCGCGGCCCGGGCCGGAATTCAAGTGGGTGATATTCTTTTGAAAGTTGACGAAACTCCTATTTTTGGATGGGGGGACTTAAAAACTGCTGCAATCGATAAGCCAGGGGAAGAGTTGGAGTTTTATTTGTTGAGAAATGGCACCGAGATTTCCCTGAAATTAATACCCGAAAAAAAGAAAACAAAAAATCTTCAGGGAAAAGAAGTTGAAATAGGAATGCTCGGCATAGGTATGAGCGGAGAAATGACCCAAGAAAAGTATGGGGTTCTAGGTGCCCTAAAAAGATCTTTCGAAGAAACCGGAAAATTAATTTTTTTAATCGCAGTAAGCATCAAAAAAATGATATGGGGCTCTATTCCTGCCGACTCCATTGGAGGCCCAATTTTGATTTTTCAAGTCTATGGGGAACAGGCCGAGCAAGGATTTAATGAACTGATTCGGCTTACAGCTTTGTTGAGTATCAACCTCGGCCTTTTAAACCTGCTGCCTATCCCGGTGTTGGACGGAGGTCACATTTTCTTTTTTCTGATTGAAATTCTTAAAGGAAAACCCGTTAGCGAAAGGAATAGAGAGAGAGCGCAACAGGTCGGAATCTTCATGTTAATAAGTCTAATGGTGTTTGCATTTTATAATGACATTATGAGGGTTATTAGCTAAATCCAATGCCAATTAAAATTTACCCGCCATGTTGGATGTGAAAAGTAGGCTCGAAGACCTTAAAAGTGTTGCAGAAAAACTAGCGATTGAAATTGAGATAGTAAACCTCAATAATCAGGAGTTCCAAATGCAAAGTGGGTATTGCAAAATGAATGGGAAAAACCTGATTCTTCTAGACAAAAATATCTCGCTTCAAGAACAATCCGAGATCTTACTTCATACATTGAAAAATTTTGACCTCGAAGATATTTATGTAGCTTCGTGGATTCGAGAGTTTATTGAATTAGAAGGTAACAAATGACCCTCCTCAACAACATACTCCCTGAGAAACGTAGGGGGAAATTAAAAGCTCTGCTAAAAAATGGAAAGACCGTGCGTGTTCTAGAGGCACATAACGGTTTGAGCGGAATTATTGCAAATAATGTTCAGGTTAAAGGAGAACGTGAAGGCATACCTATCATGCGCGAGTTCGACGCCCTCTGGGAAAGCAGCCTCACAGACTCCGCTGCAAAAGGCCATCCGGATATTGAAGTAGTAACTTTTGACTCTAGGCTTCAAACCATCAATGAAATTCTTGCCGTCACCAATAAGCCCATGATTGTCGATGGCGATACAGGAGGAGATGCCAACGCATTTGAATATAGCGTATCTAAACTAGAAAAAGCGGGCGTCTCGGCAATTATTATTGAGGACAAGGTATTTCCAAAACGAAATAGCCTAGAGGCGGGAATCCAACAAAACTTGGAAGACCCAGAAGTCTTTGCTCAAAAAATTTGTCGAGGAAAAAATATACAAGAGACTGATGATTTTATGATTATCGCTAGGCTTGAAAGTCTCATCGCGGGAAAATCCATGGAAGATGCGGTGAACAGAGCAAAAATTTATTTAAAAGCGGGAGTGGATGGAATCATGATCCATTCCAAATCCAAGTCTCCTAATGAAATAATTGATTTTGCTCAACATTATAAAGAAATTACTAACCAGTTAAACCTAAAAAAACCTTTGGTTTGTGTCCCTACAACTTATAACCAAACTACAGAAAGCGAACTTAGTGCTGCCGGATTTCAAATCATTATTCATGCTAATCATCTACTCAGAAGTGCATACAAAGCCATGACTGAAACCGCAGAAACAATACTTCGTAACCAGCGATCGCTTGAAGTCGATCCAACTTGCAGCACCGTAAAAGAAATTTTTAGAACCGTGGGCTTTTTGGATGTTAAGGAAAAGGATCAGGAAAATGAACAATCCACCAACATACCAGTCATTATTCCTGCTGCTGGAGAAGATCCTATTTTTAAAAAAATTCTCAATGGAAAACCGAAGGCCATGCTCGAAATATGCGGTAAAACCCTCCTCGGACATCAAATTCAGACATTAAATAACAATAATTTGGCAGACATTACTGTTATTGCTGGATACGGCCGAGATCAAATAAAAGCAGAAGGAATCACTATTCTTGAAAATCTGGACTATAGAAATGGCTCTGCACTTAACTCGCTTTTTGTTGGCAAGGAAAGGATGAACAACGGATTCATCATGCTTTACTCAGATATTCTTACAGAAGATATTATTATAAAAGAATTAATGAATAGGCGAGAAAACATTATCTTAGTAGCAGATAATTCCACCCAATACCATGAGCCTCAAGAAGGAAATACTCTCGATTTCATCATCGCCAAACACCAAAATAAACCCGCCCGCAGGGAAATACGTTTTGCCAGTGAAAATGTGGTCGCGAAAATTGGAAGTAAAATAAATCCGGTAACTGCCAGTCATGAATTCATAGGACTTGCACGATTTAGTAAAATCGGGGCGGAGCAGCTAATCGAAACATATAATGATGTTATAAAAAATTATCAAGGTCGATTTCAGGAGTCTGAAGATATATCACAACTCAACTTCACCGACCTTATACAAGAAATGATTGACCGTGGCTTTATTGTCCATTACATGGAAATTCATAAAGGCTGGTTAGAAATTCATAATGCAGAGCACATTGCTCTTGCTGAAAAATCTTTTAGTGAATAAAACCTACTTTCCAAATTAACTCTCATACAAAAAATGTATTACTCAAAATTACTAATTCCTACTTTAAAAGAATCCCCTGCAGATGCTGAAGTAGTAAGTCACAAGCTCATGGTTCGAGCCGGAATGATCCGACAACTTGCAGCAGGCATTTACTCGATTCTTCCACTTGGGCTTAGAGTTTTGAAAAAAGTAGAAGCAATTATCCGCCAGGAAATGAATCAAATTGGAGGACAAGAAGTCTTCTTGCCAAGTATTCAACCTGCAGAATTATGGCAAGAAAGTAAGCGATGGAATTTTTATGGCAAAGAATTGCTTCGAATGAAGGATAGACACGATCGGGAATTTTGCTATGGGCCTACGCATGAAGAAGTAATCACAGATATAGTGCGAAAAGAAATCAAATCTTATCGGCAACTTCCCACGATTCTTTATCAAATACAAACAAAGTTTCGCGATGAAGTTCGACCTCGCTTTGGAATTATGCGAGGCAGGGAATTCATAATGAAAGATGCTTACAGCTTTCACGCTGACGAGGTTGACACCAAAAAAACTTACGCAAAAATGGCCAAGGCCTATGCAAATATTTTCAGGCGTTGCGGCTTGAAGTTCAAACAGGTTCAAGCAGATTCGGGAACTATTGGTGGAAGTTTTTCTCACGAGTTTGCCGTTCTCGCAGATTCCGGAGAAGATGAGATAGGCTTTTGCGAAGCTTGTGGCTACGCATCTAACATCGAACTTGCCGAAGCTCAACAAGTTTCCACAGCAACACCTACAAAGAACCTAGACGATCTGAAAGAAATTCATACCCCTGGTAAAAAAACTGTTGAAGAAGTCTCGTCCTTTTTAGATTTGCCATGCGAACATATTGTTAAGACCATTTTGTTGGAAAATGAAAATGGGCTTGTAGCCGGACTGGTTCGCGGTGACCATGAAATCAATCCTATTAAAATGAAAAATATGATTGGTTGCGAATGGCTCTTACCTGCAGCTGAAAAAACAATCGTCGAAAAACTTAAACTTCCTTGTGGATATATTGGTCCAGTTGATTT
>CAJWOD010000135.1 GCA_913044145.1 uncultured Nitrospina sp.
ATGGACACCAGTGGCGCCGCCATATGGATCAGGAAGGTTCAGATATGATTGATGCAGAGCAGTTTGGTGCGGGCGAGTACATTCAAGCCGATATCAACGCAGGTGGGACGTACGACAATCCAGGTACGTACCTCTGGTTAAACGCTCGTACGCCTTACCAACAAGCGGGTCAGTGGGGTTACTTCAAGGTTTTACCTTCTGGTGACCGATCAATCCTGCCACTTGGTAAAGTGTCACCAAAAGGTGTAAAAACCGCTTCTCAGCCTTTTGAAGAAGAAAAATCTGTTTCAAAAGACATAGATGAGCGATTGTCGATGCGCTAATCTGCAATTTTGGCGGTTTTGTGAAAAAAGTTAAAGGGGCCCCCTTGATGGGGCCCCTTTTTTACGTTATAAATACCTTCAATATGAAAGAGTGGTTTATCAGCAAACTTTTCACCAGTCACTTTAAATTTGTGAAGTGTATATTTTTTGAATTCCTAAATGAAGGAGGAAGAAAAGATAATGAGAAAGATTGTTTTGAGTGTGATGGTTGCAGCCTTTTCTTTGGCGTTGGCTTCTAATAGTTTTGCAAAAAAAGGCAAATATAAAGAGGGTAGCGCAGGTTCTGGTAGCATTACAGGAACAGTTAGTTTTAAAGGGACTCCAATGGCTCCCATCATTGAAGATTTGACAAAAGGTAAAAACGTTGAATTTTGTTCAACGCATCCAGACGCGAAGGATGGCAAGCGTGCTCGAGTTAAAGTTGCAGTTAGCGGTGGTAAACTGAAAGACGCGGTGGTATTCATTGAGGAAATTAAGACAGGAAAACCTTGGGGCGAACTTGGTACCTTTTCTTTCGATTTTGAAAAATGCGATATCAAACAAAAAATGGCTGCGATTCGCAAACCTAGTAAAGCTCAGAAAAAAGCAAAAGCGGGTGCGTTAAAAATTGTTAACCAAGACCCTGAAATTTTGCATAACCCGCATGGATATCAAATTAAGGGTGCGAAGCGAAGCACTCTGTTCAACAAGCCTCTGCCGAGCCAAGGTGATGTGGCCGATGTCACCAAGAATATTTCCCGCATGAAGCCAAAGGGTGGGAGTCATTTTTTCTTGCAATGCGACCAGCATAACTTCATGGAAGCTGATGCACGTATCGTATGGAATCCTTACTATTCAATCTCTGGTGCTGACGGATCTTTTAAGATCGATGGGATTCCTGCAGGTAAATACAAAGTGACTGCATGGCAACCTTATGTTGGTGAGTCTACTCAAGAAGTAACGGTAGGCGATGGGGCAGTCAAAGCTGACTTTACTTTAACTGCAAAATAAGAAACGTTTCAGGAAACAGCATTGGAGCTCTGACTCCAGTGCTGTTTTTTTTTGTCCTGATTTGGATGGATTGTTTGTTTCATCGTTAAAGAGTGGAGATATCTTAAAGTAATACTTTGTAATGGTAAGAGAGTTTAGAAGTTTATTAGGTATCTTTTTTTACTCTTTATGCTTTTCCTGTCATTTAGCCAATTGCAGTTCAAACCAACTGGAAATTGATTTTTTGGCTCCGGTTTCGCCTTGATAACCATCCCAGACATTGAAAGCCATCGATAAAGATTTTCCTGCATCGAATTGGACGTCCATAATTTTGTCGTCAACTTTCAATTTACGTTTTACGATGAGAAAATATCTTCCAAATTGATAATTTACTTTAGCCTTGACTGTCTGACTTTGATCTTTTTGTAGTGTCCAATTTATTAATCCTGTGGCGTTCCATTCCTGAGTTGTATTATCTGAAGAAGTCCATTTCCATAGGTTTACAGGATGGCTCGAGTCACCATTTAAAAAATAAGGTTTAATAGCCTCGTTGTTTAAGTTGAATTGTAGGGCCAGAGCATCCGGGAAATCCGGTATCACGGGTTCTATAGGCTCTTCTTTTCCGGCTCCTTTTAGATGTTCTGGGAGAGGTGGAGTTGGTGATGCCGTAACAATATTTTTTTCCTTAAGAGCTGGGTCGTAAGAAGGATCATCCCAATGGATTTTAAATGCGATCTCCTTTTCATTATAGGCTGCTCGAACAGTCAGGTTCCGTACGGTTGGGAAATAGGATTTTGGTTTTTCTAGAACCTGACCACCTAGAGGAATATAAGCAGCTTCTGTTTCTTTCCAAAACGAAGCATTAAAATCATCTAGCAAGTCTACGTTAGCTTTCTTGGCCAGTATTACCGGTTTCACCTTTGGTTGTTCTGGAGTTCCAAGAGTTAAAACAAAATCTACAATATCCCAAATTTCCTGGTCTTTAAAAATACGAGGAGAAAACTTCGGCATAGCGGTGGTGGAAAGTCCAGTCCGTAGGGTCAAAAATATATCTTTTCTTGCAGCCCCCCTACGGAAATTCCATGGTTCGCTAAGGTTTCGCGGCCAAATAGCATTGGACGAGTAATCCACAATTCGTGCGGTGGTAACCCCATCGCCTCTGCCTTTAACTCCATGACATCCTGAACAATTAATCATAAACGATTTTTTACCCCTTTTTAATCTTTCCTGGGTAACTGGAGGAGGCTCGGGAACCGTAATGATTTTATGCTTTTTACCGCGTTTTTCGAATTTCTTAAACTTTTTTGATAGGGTCTTGATGTAAAGAACCAGGCTTTGTCGATCGCTTTTTGAAAGGTGACCCCAACCAGGCATAGTGGTTCCTTTCATTCCGTTTGAAATAGCATCAAACAGGTCCTTATCGGTCGGTATTTTCCCGAATGAAGTCGAACGGATTTTGATATGTCCTTTGGTTAGGTTTCGGGCGTGTGGAAAGGTGTAGTCTTTAGAAGGGCCATCACCTTTACCTTTTTCTCCGTGACAAAAAGCACATTTTTTTAGATAGATATTTTTGCCTTGTTTTATTGAAGGGTTTTGTTTTTTCGGTATTGGTTGCCTGCGCTCTTTAACTGTTTTGTAAATATAAAGGATAGTTTTCCAGACTTCTTCCTGACTTAGAACCTCTTCCCATGCTGGCATTGCTGAGTTCCATGGCTTAAACCTTTCGGGAAGGCCTTTGCCTCCCTTCATAATTCTCCAAAATGCATATGCTGGTGTTTTAAATATAACCGAATTATTTTGTACAAAACTTGCTGGGGCAGGAATAAAGCTTTCTCCAAACAGTCCTTTGCCATCCAAAAGATCGCCGTGACAAAGGAAACAGTTTTTGATGTAAATTTCTCCTCCTTCTTTGATAGTTTCTGGATCGGAGGAGAAGGGATTTTTGATATTTTCTAAAGAGAATTCCTTCCCCTTAATTGTTATGGATTTAGGGACATCTTTTGAGGATGGAGCGGCAAAACCTAAAAGTGAAGAGGGTAGGGTTAGTAATAATAACCCCGCGAGTAAAAACGAAAACCGAGAATTTCGAGGTTTGGATTGTGCGATCAAGTTAACGCCCCAGCTCTTTGCCTTTTGCTGTGCCCGGATAAACGGCGTCTTTTTTGATTCTTCCTGATTTTATTGTTTCGTAAAACGGCCGAATTACCTTATCCGCATTAAAAATAAAATTTAGGTCAAAGGTTTCCCCCGCAGCAATTTTTATCTTCTGGCTTTGTCTTTTGATTAAATAATGCCACGCCGTAACCTTATATTCCCCGGGAGGGATATTATCTATTTTAAAGTTACCATCAATTTTGGTTTGGGCGTAATACGGGTTTTGTACGCGGTATCCCCAGGTTTGCATGAACTCATGCATGCCACAGATCATTTGCATGATTT
>CAJWOD010000136.1 GCA_913044145.1 uncultured Nitrospina sp.
GCCTCTTTTACTAATTAAAGATTTTGACCAACTCGCTGAAAACAGTCTTTTCTTTTTTCAGCTTATTTTCATTACCAAGCACGCAGACTTTACCTTCATCTCGTATCTTTTGAAATAGCTCTGAATATTTTTTTAGATCCTCCAATTGCGTTGCTAATAATTCACGGCGAAACTGCAATTTCATCTCATGCGTTCGCCCTGTAAGATAATCGATCATTGAAGCAGAGCCCTTTCTATCGGGTGTCAAAGGCGGATCCAGTTTTCCAACACAGCCAATTATTATCTTCTTTAACTCTTCAGGATAAATATCCAGTTGTGCCAGGAAATCTGAAATTTCATCATATACACCCAATGTTTCAGACAGATTTGGGTCTCGATAAGACACAAGACCATAATCTCCTGTTAAAAAATCGAAGGAATTGCTGCTTCCATATGCTCCGCCATGCACTCTTACCTTATCCCACAAAAAACCGGTACGAAGAAGCCCCTTCAATGCTTCAAACTGGCCCGAATATTTGAAACCCATTTCGTATAAATTTGCACCCTTACCAACATACTGAACATTGCTCGCTGTTAAAAATCCTTCATTTGATGGAACTGTCTGAAATTTCCATTCCTCCACTTCAAACTCAGAATTTGAAAGAATATCGTAAAGGCCGTTAATGCGTTTTTCAATCTTCCCATAATCCTTTTCGCTGCATGTAATATTGAAAAGGACGTTTTGTTTCGTAAATATCCGTTCAGCCACTTTACGGAATTGATCAGCTACTTCCTTGGGGTCTCTTTCTACCTGATCCAGGAGGTTTTCTAAAAACCGGAAATAAGTTATCCCGTCTGTTAATTCATCAAACTTTCCTAATCGCGAATGGTAAGATTGCAACCTCGCTAGAACATAATGGTTACCACTAGGAACAATTGAATCCTCCATATCAGCCTTCGCGCTACGAATAATCTCGACCAATCGTTTGTGGTCATTGAAACTATACTTCGCAAACAATTCATCATATAGGTCAAACAAGTCATCATTTTTTTCAACAAGGGCCTTACCGTTAAAAAATAAATAAGAAAGAATGGATTGACGATCTTGAACCGTTGCTGATGAAAAATGAGAGCTCCGAATTCCGCCGGTATGAATACCTATCCTTTTTGAAATTTCAGTATAAGTATTTTGCTCCGTGCCCATCCCTAAAATAAGTGAACCCATCAGAGGAACATACTGAAGCATCTCTTGCGGAACCATATTTATATTAAAACAAATCTGAGTATAAGCGATGTGATTGGTAAATAAATCGTGAAACAGAATGGTCTTCTCATTTGAGCGTTTAATCTCCAGAGGATATTCTTCAATAGTATCAGGAACATCTTTAATTTCTAAAGAGGGAAGAGCAGCGAGCGCTTGTGGACTGTCTGCCTTCAACTGATTTTCCTGAAGTCTACCTGTTTCTTCAATCAGAGATTTAATTTCTTCTGCACTTAAACTATTTTTAATTTCTTTTAGTTTTTTTCTTTCACGAGCTTCTTGTTTTTTTCCAAGGCCTGCTTTCGGTGTGGCTATGAGAATACTCTTATGAGGGTTCCCTACTAGGTAACGATCTATCAATCCTTCAAAATAACCTTCCCCGGATTTCTTTTTGATCTTTCGCATCACCTTTTCAAATTTTAAATGCGAAAATGGATCCTTTCCGTACAACCAAGAGCCTAGAGCTTGAATATTGTAAACAATCCCTTTTGCAAAACCTCCAAAGTTTGCTTCACGCAAGCGGAAATCTATGGAATTGACAGCAGATCTAATCATATCTTCCTCAATCCCATTTTTAACTAAGTTTTTTAAAGTAGTATCTATGATTTCCAGAATTTTTTCTTCATGCTTTGCTTCGGTCCCCTTTAATCCAACTGCAAACAAAGTATCGGCACGGTTATCATCAAATCCACCACCAATAATCTCACTACCCAGTTGTGAGTCAATCAAGGCTTTTCGAAGTGGAGAAGCAGAAGTCCCAAGCAAAAGATGGCTTAAGATACTGAAACTCAGACAATGCTCATAATTAACCACCTTATCTAGCTTAATTCCCATTAAAACATAGGTTTTTTTATCTACCGATTCATGAGTGGATATTGGATAGTTGAAGGATTTTCTTTTAGGTTTCCTGAAGGACCTCTGATGTTTAATGGAAGTGTCCACTTCAATGCGATCAAAATCTTTTAAATACTTTTCATGCAGAAACGAAAGATATTCATTAGTATCTCCATCTCCATAAAGAAAAATTCTACTGTTAGACGGATGGTAATGTTTTTTGTGAAATTCCTTAAAATCATCATAGGTCAGATTGGGAATTCGTTCAGGATCTCCTCCCGACTCATACCCATAGGTAGTAGAGGGAAATAATGAATGCGCCAATTGTCTGTCAACACAACTTTCTGGGTCAGAAAAAACACCCTTCATTTCATTTAACACAACCCCCTTGTAAACAATTTTGTCATCCGGACTTGTAAGCTCATAATGCCAACCTTCCTGTTTAAAAGTATCTTCAGAAATTACCGGGTAGAATACCGCATCCATATATACATTCATCAGGTTAAAAAAGTCCTTTTGGTTTCTACTTGCTACTGGGTACATTGTCTTATCGGGAAAGGTCATCGCATTTAGAAAAGTCTGCAAACTTCCTTTCATTAATTCCACAAAGGGTTCTTTAACCGGGAAATTTTTTGATCCACAAAGAACACTATGTTCAAGAATATGGGCAACACCAGCATCATTTGTTGGTGGAGTTCTGAAAGTTGCACTAAAAACCTTATTATCGTCGTCATTTTCCAGCACCAGTAATTCTGCCCCGGTTCCTTCATGCTCAAAAAATAGTCCCAACGATTTCAACTCTGCAATTTCTTCCTTTTTAATTAGCTTAAAACCACTATAATTTTGATTGAGCTCAAAACTCATAAATTGTTTTCTCCAGTTTTAAAAATGTGAAACCAAAACATATCAAATCTTACAACTATTGATTTAGATATTTCTGGTTTTTAAAAATTTCTAATAAAATCAGCTCACTTCCCCTTAATATCAAGACCAATAGGGCAATGGTCTGAGCCCATAATATCGGGAGTTATAAAAGAATCTTTTACCTTATCCATCAAACCTTCAGTCACGAAAAAATAGTCGATACGCCAGCCTATATTCTTTGCCCGAACATTAAAACGATAGCTCCACCAGGTATATTGATCGGGCTCCTTGTTAAAGGCACGAAAACTATCAACATACCCATGTGCAATAAACTTATCGACCCACTCTCTCTCTTCAGGCAAAAATCCTGAGTTCTTTTGGTTTGCCTTAGGGTTTTTTAAATCTATTGGTTTGTGGGCTGTATTCACATCACCCGTTATCACCAGTTCTTTTCCTTGCTCTCTTAATGCTTCGCAATGATCTAGAAAAGCATCATAAAATTCCATTTTATATTGAAGCCTCTCTGGCCCACTCGTGCCATTGGGGAAATAAACATTGAGAAGATCAAAATCCTTAAACTCTATTCTTATAACTCGTCCTTCGCAATCAAAACGTTCAATTCCGATTCCTCTATGAACTGTAGCAGGTTTTTTCTTAGTGAAAACAGCCACCCCGCTATAACCCTTTCTTTCTGCGGGATTCCAGGCTGCGTAATATCCTTTTGGGTTACGCACATTCTCATCCAGATCTTGGGTTTGGGCTTTAATCTCTTGCAAGCAAACCACATCCGG
>CAJWOD010000137.1 GCA_913044145.1 uncultured Nitrospina sp.
GAAAAAAACCATATTCGTTTTTGTGCTACTCAAGGAGTAAGAAATATCGAAGTGGTTGCCTTCAACTTTGCCCATATATTCGATTCGATTGATATTGCTAATGAAGTTTTTGATATAGCATACGAACTTCACCTCAATACTTGGAATGGACGTGAAAAATTAGAATTGAGACTGTTAGATTTAAGAGTAGTGTGAAATTCGTTTTTTACTTTGATTCTAAATCTATAAATGTGGAAATATTTTTTGGAGTATTGGTCTTTTATCCAAGGACTTAACTTACTATTCAACCCTAACAGCTTCTTTGGGATTTAATTGTTGGGCAAGGCGAGCGGGGTACAGTCCGGCAAAAATAGAAATTCCCCAGGAAAACCCAACCAATAGAAAAATATAAATATAAGGAAAATGAATCTGAATGGTCCAGCCAAAGGATTGTTTATTGATAATAAAAATTAGAATATAGGAAACAATAATTCCCGCGATCAAACCCATTGCAGACCCGATCAGTCCTAATATTCCAGCTTCTATCATTACCATGCGTTTGATCTGGCTGGTGAAGGCACCTATGAATCTTAAGATGCCTATTTCCCTTTTTCGTTCGAGAATTAGAGAGACCAGAGTGTTAAACAGTCCCAGTACAGCTACTAGAATGGCTATAATTTCGAGTGAATAGGTGATGGCAAAAGTTTTATCGAACACTTCTAGAACCTGTTTTTTAAGTTCTGCGTTGGATCGAAGGATCAATTTGTGTTCGTTAAGTCTAGTTAAAATTTCCTTTCGAATACTATTTAATTTGGTTTTATCATTGAGATAAATCACGAAACTATTGATTTGGCTTTTTTGGTAATATTTTAAAAAGGTTGTCCGATCAAGAATGATGTAACCCCTTTCCCGGGAGTAGTCGAAATAAATAGCTGCAATTTCCAGTTTTATCGAACCCTTCGGGCTTTTTAAATTGAGGGTATCGCCTACTTGAACTTTATGTTTGAGAGAAAAAGCTTCTGAAACAATCGCACGATTTTTACCAACCATATGCTGGTCGAGTTCATTTGCAGAGGGTCCTGATTTGATCACAAGGTTTCCAAATTTAGATAATACTGAAAAATCGCCCGTAGCTAGAACAACTGGGAGATTGTTGTAGGAAATATCAATAGCTCGAAACTGATCAATCGCTGTTATGCCAGAAACCAATTTTAGTTTTTCGACTTGTTCGGATGGTAAAGTATGTTGGTAGTCAATATCTCGCCCTCCCGCAACACGAACAAATAAATCAGCTTTTAAAGTCTGGTCGATCCAGACAATTACAGTTTGCCGAAAGCTATGAACCATGATGGACATGCTGATGACCATCATAAATGCAATGGCCAGGGAAGAAACAGCCAGTGCGTTTCTCCCAACATTTTGTGAGAGATTCATGCAGGCCAATAGACCTTCTCCCCCCATCATTTTTTTAAAGAAATTATGGAACCTGTCACGCGTCCAAAGTAAGGCTGCCGGCGATAGCATTGACAAGCCAAGAACAATTAAGAAAACAGAAAAGAAGCCGAAATAGGGGAATTGATTGATGGGTGGGAATTGTGTGCAGAATCCGGCGAGCAGAAAAACACCTCCCGCTGAAAAATTTAATTGTCGACTCCCGCGAAAAAGTTTTAGATCATAACTTCCGCGCCGCATTACTGAAGTGGGCGGTGTTGTGGCTGCATCCCAGGCAGGTATGAGAGCTGAAATGAATGAAAGTATGACCCCTAATAAAAAATAGGGTCCCATTTCCTGCCATTGGAAATCAATTTCAGAGACATAGCTCGGTGCGTATAGGTTGTTGACAGTCATGGAAATGGCATCCAGTGAGAATTGCGCAAAGTAATACCCCAGCCCTATTCCCAAAATCGAACCAACGGTACCAATGACTCCCGCTTCCAGAAAAAATATCAGGGCAACTAAGGTGGGAGTTGCTCCAAGCGCACGTAATGTCCCGATTTCGACCCTCCTCCGCACGACAGAAAGCGCGATCATATTGTAGATGAGGTATAGGGCTACAAGTAGGGCAACGAAACTCAGGGCCGTGAGATTATATTGAAACGCCTGCAGCATTTTTTCTACTTGTTGGTTTTTACGTTGAGGTCGTTCCACTTGAAGATGTTCGGGTAGTAAAGCGGAAATCTTTTTTTGCATTACCTCAAAATTTACTTTTTTTAGAAACTGGATATCGATTCGATCGAGCCGGCCAAATTTTTCGAAGACTTTCTGGGCTGCTGCGATATCCATCAATGCAAAATTTCCATTGAGGGCTTTGCCTATACCCTTATTTTCAAGTACTGCATTTACCTTGAGTGTTTTTTCTTTTCCCTTGATTAAAAATTTCAGAGTACTGCCTACACCAAACTGGACATCAGGTATGAATTTTTCCGGAAGGATCACTCCTGCGGGATCCATGATGAGTGGCAATAGACCTTTTAGATCCTTATTCATTGTTTTGAGTGAAAAATCGCGAATCCCGCTGTCTTGTAAAAGATCGGTACCAATAATTTCCACAACTTCACCGCTGGTGGATTCCAGACCATAACCTTCGATTACGGGATAGACTTTAATTTCTTTTCTCAGTGCATGGAGCTTTTCAAAATGGATTTCGTCAAAGTCTATGCCCTCGGCCCGAATCACAGCATCGGCACGACCGAGTACCAGATCGACACTTTCGGTAAATGACATCATCGTTTGTTGATTGGCGAGGCGGATACTAAGAAAGACAGCAACCCCTACAGCGACGCCAAAAATCGTGATGATAGTCCGAAATGGATCCCGAATTAAGGGGCGCAGGATGAGCGCTGTAAAAAGATCCTTAAAGTAGTAAAGAAAGCTCACAATCAAATATCGGTTAGTTTTCCATCGCGGATTTCGAAATGCCGATTACCGAATTCTGCTATTTGTGGATTGTGGGTAACGAGAATGACAGTTGTATTAAAATCAGTAGCAGCGCGTTTCATCAGCTCAATAATTTTTTGTCCGTTTTCAGAGTCAAGATTTCCAGTGGGTTCATCTGCCAGGAGGATCACAGGTTCATGAACTAAAGCTCGAGCAATAGCAATACGTTGCATTTCTCCCCCCGATAGTTCTGCCGGAAAAGATTGAGCGCGGTCCCAGAGCCCAACATATTCCAAAAGTGTTTGCACACGACTGCCCGCCGTTTTTGACGAATGAGCAAGAAGCAGCGGTAGCTCCACATTTTCCTGTATAGTCAGCGTCGGCATCAGATTGAAAAACTGGAAAACAAAACCAATTTCTTTCCTACGTAATAAGGTTAGATCATGGTCGGAAAGGTCGGAGACTTTTCGCTCTTGCAAATAAATTTGTCCTTTATCAGGTAGGTCCAGCCCTGCCAGTAAATTAAGCAAAGTCGTTTTTCCACCACCACTGGGACCCATGATGGTAACAAAGTCCCCAGCATCGAAACTCAAGTTAACGCCCTTCAAAGCTGTGACTGAAGTTGCTCCATTTTGATAGGATTTAAAAACATCAATAAACTGGATAATTGCCATAGCTGAAAGAGAGTATTATTAATAAAAAATTAGCATGTCGTTGAACCTTATCGCAGATTATGATAAGGATGGGAAGTTTAATTGCAATAGTTTATTTTTAGTTTAATTAATCAGAGATTGAGGAATGGCTATCTCAAAAAAAGTAAACGGATTTATGGAGAATTCTTCCTGGATCAGGAAGATGTTTGAAGAAGGGAT
>CAJWOD010000138.1 GCA_913044145.1 uncultured Nitrospina sp.
AGTAATTTTTTTTGATACAGTACTACAGCAATATCCATCATCCCATCGCGATTAAAATCAGCACCGGTAATAGATCTAGGTTGCGATCCAACAGCATAATTATAGTGCGGATATACAAAGGTCCCATCACCGTTACCAGGAATAACGGAAATCGACGCGCTGCGCCGATTACAAACAACAATGTCGGGAATTTTATCGCCGGTGAAGTCCCCAACCACAATATTATGCGGTCCTTTTTCCCCCGCAAAATCCTGCAATTTGGTGAAGTCCCCTTTTCCGTCCCCCATAAAAATACTGAGGCTATCTTTCATAGGGCTGGACGTCAATAGGTCGAGTTTTCCATCTAAATTCATATCATGATGCGTGAGAAATGAGGATTGGCTGCCGCCCTTAATCAATTTCGGAGGCGCAAAGGTTCCGTCACCGTTGCCATAAAAAATTTTTAGATACCGCACCTTAACCGCATTGAGCGCCAGAGAGATATCCTCATTACCATCGGAATTATAATCGCCAATACTGATATGAGCGGGAGTCGGTGATGCCTGATAAGCTTCTGCTACTTTGAAGGTGCCATCGCCAACACCTAAAAGAATGATCATTTTGTTGAATCGAAGAGTTACCGCAAGATCATTTATTTCATCGTTGTTAAAATCTCCCGAAGCTATAGCAATGGGCAAGCGCCCTACCTTTACGTTAGTCTTAAGTTTGAAGAGCCCATCTTTTTGTCCGAGAATAATTGAAACCTCTCCATCACCATAATTGCATAACGCGATATCGGCGATGCGGTCGCCGTTGAAATCAGCCAATTCAATTGCAAATGGTTCGCGGCCTGTTTCAATGGTCTGTGCATCTTTAAAAGTTCCATTGCCTATGCCTTCGAAATAGCTCAGCGAATTTCCTGCAGAGTTTACAACAATTAAATCAGGAAACTCATCGTTGTTCATATCGTGGGCCATGACAACCTCAGGCTTTTTGCCAACCATATAAGAAACAGGTAATGCAAAAATATCTGGAGAAGGTTGGCTTTGACCACACCCTAACAACATCCAAGTTGCTACAAATAATGTAATCGTTTTATTAATTTTCATTACTATTGTTGTGAATAAAATCAGACGTAAATCGATTTTTGTTTATACAGGATGCTTGGTAACTTGTAAATATATTTGAAAAAATGATATAATTTTCAATGAGTTATATCTAACTTCGCTTCCAAATAATGCCCTTCCATAAATTTTTTAAAACTTTATTTTTATTAACTTTTTTATTTTTAACGGCCTGTCAGGGGTTTCAGTTCGATCCTTGGCCAGAGAATCAGTATGGCATTCATCACACGGTTCAAAAAGGCCAGACTTTGCACCGTATTGCCCAAGCATATAAAATCGACATGGAAGTTCTGCGTCGAGCCAACCATATCCGAGATGCATCAAAAATCAAAGCGGGAACTCAGTTATGGATTCCCGGTGCAAGGCGTGTAATTTCTATTCCTACAACCTCTACTCCTTCGCGTTATTCACGCTCCAGATCTGTAAACAAAAAAAATATACCGACTATCAAGCCCCGCAAAGGAATTCTTATATGGCCTACAAAAGGTACTCTGACCTCTGGGTTCGGTAACAGAAACGGACGTAGGCATGAAGGTATCGATATAGCTGCACCCAAAGGAACGCCTATAAAAGCTGCTGCAGCAGGGAAAGTTGTTTTCAGCGGTTGGGGCCCAACGGGCTACGGAAAGCTGGTTATATTAGAACACAAAAACCACCTGACAACTGTTTACGCGCATAACTCAAAGATACTGGTAAAAAAAGGCGCTCGCGTAAAACAAGGACAAAGAATTTCATTAATGGGAAGTACTGGTCGTTCAACAGGGTCGCATCTTCACTTTGAAGTACGAAATGATACAGAACCCCAAAACCCTATAAAATATTTACCAATAAAAAGATAAAGTTTTCAACGCCAGATATATTTGATAAAAAACTAAATTGCAAAGTATCGTATCCAGTCAATTAAAGAAAGGTCCATCTATGGAATCCGTAAAACAAATCATCCGCGATATTCCTGACTTCCCTAAGGAAGGAATTATATTTAAAGATATCACTCCACTTCTTGCAGATGCATCCGCATTTGGAAAAACTATTAATACTTTAAAAAAAAGATACGCAGACAAGCAGATTGACAGAGTGGTCGGAGTTGAGGCACGCGGTTTTATTTTTGCATCCGCCTTGGCATATGCTCTGGGAACAGGCACCACGATGGTTCGAAAACCAGGAAAGTTGCCTTATAAAACTTATCAAGAAACCTACTCTTTGGAATATGGAACCGATACCATTGAAATTCATCAGGATGCATTTCAACCCAATGAGCGTATTGTCCTCATTGATGACGTTCTGGCTACCGGAGGAACTCTCGCGGCAACGCTAAACCTGATTCGCAATAATTTTCAAAATATAGAAATCGAAGAGGTCGCATTTCTCATTGAACTGGATTTTTTGAACGGACGAAAAAAACTTAGAGACATCCCCGTCCATTCACTCATTCACTACTAATGGATTTTGAATTATTAGGCCTGGGTATTAATCTGGCGGAAGGGAATTTCTTTAGAAAGGGCTTCGGTGAGCTTTTGAGTATCTTCTAGGAAATCTGGAGAGATCATCAGTTCTATAAGGCCGCATGAAGGATCTATCGTTCGGACTACAGCGAGATGGTCGTAGCCTTCAAAGATGCTAACAATATAGGCGATGTCTTTT
Organism: uncultured Nitrospina sp.; assembly: GCA_913044145.1. Taxonomy (GTDB): domain Bacteria; phylum Nitrospinota; class Nitrospinia; order Nitrospinales; family VA-1; genus UBA8687. The sequence goes on from CAJWOD010000138.1 coordinate 2,745, forward strand.
TTATTAACTTCTACTTGCCATTGAATGGAATCTTTGTATTTGGAGACTGTATTAAGAATACTCACGATTTTTCTCAAGCAATAACATTATGAGACTGATAGCTGAAGGTGTGATACCTGAGATGCGCGATGCCTGCCCAAGTGTAACAGGACGAATAGCCTCTAGCTTTTGTGCTACTTCATGTGAAAGACCGGGGACACCTTCATACTTAAAACTTTCCGGGATCCGGCAGTGCTCCAACTTTTTCTGCTTTTCTACTAATTGATTCTGGCGAGCGATGAAACCTTCATACTTGATACGAATCTCTACCTGTTCGCCGACTAGTTGCGGGACTTCTTCTCCCTCGAAGGCACGCAGCAATTCATCATGTTTTACTTCCGGCCTGCGCAATAAAACATTTAAGGTCGTTGCATTACGCAATTCATGAATTCCAAGTTTCGACAGGCGTGTTAGCGTGTCTGGATTAGGTACCACCGTTGTAGCTTCTAATCTTTGGATCTCACGTTCTACAGCATTGTATTTTTCCATACAGTGGTTGTAAAGCTCTCCGCTAACCAGACCCAATTCATAACCCTTTCCCATTAATCGTTGGTCGGCATTATCCTGTCTTAGAATCAGTCGATATTCGGCACGGGAAGTAAACATACGATAGGGTTCCTGTGTTCCTTTAGTAACGAGATCATCAATGAGCACGCCGATATAGCTGTCCATTCTTGTCAGCAAAAAAGGTTTACGTTTTTGCGATTTAAGTGCTGCGTTAATTCCCGCCATCAAACCCTGGCCGGCTGCTTCTTCATAACCGGATGTTCCATTAATTTGCCCTGCATGAAATAATCCACTCACTCGTTTTGTTTCCAAAGAAGGCATTAACTGTGTTGGCGGAACAAAATCATATTCCACTGCGTAACCTGGAAGAACAATTTCAGCATTTTCTAATCCCGCAATCGTTCG
>CAJWOD010000139.1 GCA_913044145.1 uncultured Nitrospina sp.
GAAACTCAATCCCAATTTCCAACGCAGTCAAGCTTCGCCTTGCGATGATTGTCCCTTGGAAATATGGGTTCAAAAGTATTAAGTCGATTGTCCGTATCGATTTTACGGATAAATTGCCAGCTACGTTTTATACTTCCATGTCTCCTCTTGAGTATGATTTTGAAGCAAACGTCAATCCGGAAATTCCTTATGCTAGATGGCATCAGGCTTTCGAAAGGACCCCAGGAAAAGAAGAGACTGAAAAAACACTTTTATATAATGGCTATGCAAAGCAGGTAGCAAGTATGTATTCCTAAAACAATGATTCAATTTTCAAAAACCAAAATACCATTTTTAGTTACTCTATTACTAAACTTTGTGGTTATTTTTTGTCCCGAAGTGACAAACGCGGAACGAAATCTCTATGTTACAAAGGGGCCCTATGTCGCTCCACCTTATGTACCGCCGCCGCCCCTCTCTTCTCGATTAAATCTTATAGACAACGGAGATGGAACCATCACCGAAACAAAGTCGAAGTTGATGTGGACCAAAAAAGACAGCTTCGCCGATTTGGGTAAATGCTTGAATTGGCACGATTCAAAAAGTTATGTGGAAAATCTGACCACAGGCGGACACAATGACTGGCGAATGCCGGAGGTTTGGGAGTATGGAGAGATTTACGACAACACCGAGTCTAACGTCATGGCTATGGACCATGACCCGGAGTACCCTTTAGCCTTATCGAGTTTGTTTGCGGATGGGGCCGCTTACTGGTACTGGTCATCGGAACATGGAAATTGTTGTGCCCGCACGGCCTATTTTGTCACCGGCCTACCTTTTGTTCGCACTTTAGACAAATGCAGAAAAGGCGGAGTTCGCGCGGTGAGAAATAATTCTTGAGCTTGCCATTAAAGGATTCATTACAGCTTTTCGTTAACCATCCGAATGGCCTTGATATAAGCATAAACCGATTGACCAGGTCGTAAATTAAGATTGGACAAAGACTTTCGAGTGATCGTGGCAAGTAGAGGTCGCCCTGCATCCAACTCTATATCCACCGAATAACCAATATTTTCTCCAATTTTTTTTACCTTTGTTTTTAAGATATTGAGCACGCTGGTCAAACCTTCGGGAGGTTGTGTTGCCAAACTCACATCTTTGGAGTGGATATGAACTCGAAGTACTTGTCCTGGTGAAATATCCTGAATAGGTACGCTTAGTTCCTGTCCCATAAAATCGAGGCGAGTGATTCCATAACTGGTATCATGCTCTAAAACCCTAGTGTTTAGGACCGCTCCAGAATGTTCGTCGCCAATGGATTCGCGCAACTGAATGTCGGAAAAAACTTTTCCCACGGGACCGTATTTCACAACCTTCCCATCTTTCAAAATCACCATCGTATCTACAAGTTGCAACACCTCACTCATAGAATGGGTAACATAAATAATTGGTATAGAAAGTTCTTTTTCTACTTTTCTAATAAAGGGAATAATTTCTGTTTTTCTTTGAGCATCTAATGCCGCAAGAGGCTCATCCATGAGAAGAAGTTTTGGGCTGGTAAGCAGAGCCCGACCCAATGCGACTCGTTGTTTTTCGCCGCCAGATAATTTATCGATGCTACGTTCTTGAAGTTTTTCCAGAGAAAGTACACGGCCTATGTCCTCCAAATGTAATCTTCTGGAATTTAAAGGTGTTCGCTTATATCCATACAAAAGATTTTCACGAACTTTTAAATGGGGAAAGAGGCGGGATTCCTGAAACACCATACCAATTGCCCGCAAGTTGACTGGGATGGAAATATTTTCGTCCTGCAAAACTTGTCCTGCAAGTTCCATTTTTCCGGATTTTTCTAATCCAGCTAGACACCGTAATAAAGTTGTTTTACCCGAGCCCGAAGGACCAAATACAACGGTGATACCAGATGCTGGAAGCTGAAGATCTATATCTAGCTTAAAACCCGGGTAGTCAACCTTGAAAGCTGCCTTTAGTAGTTCCGTCATGAAACATGTACCGGTAATTTTTTATTTATGGAATAAACCAATAACAAAACTAGAAAAGAAAACAAGAGCAACCCCGCTGAAAGCATATGTGCCTGTGTGTATTCCATAACTTCAACACGGTCATAAATTTCAATGGATATAACTTTTGTTTTTCCAGGTATATTACCGCCGACCATCAGTACCACGCCAAACTCTCCTAATGTGTGAGCAAAGCCTAAAACCGTTGCTGTGAGGTAACCGCGTCGGGAAAGTGGAAGTATTACGGAAAAAAATGCATCCCACCTAGAGGCCCCCAAAGAAGCTGCCGTTTCCAAAGGAGTGTTACCGATGGATTCGAAATTGCTTTGTAAGGGCTGTACTACAAATGGGAGTGAGTAAAGAGTTGAGGCAAATAACAAACCTGAAAAAGTGAAAGATAGTGGCGAACCGATAATAGCTTGAATAGGACCACCCACCCAGCCATTTGGACCCAATAAAATTAGAAGATAAAATCCTAATACTGTGGGAGGCAGTACTAAAGGCAGGGCCACCACAGCCTCAATACCAACCCGCATTTTTGAATTAGTATGGGCAAGCCACCAGGCAATAGGAGTCCCCAAGGTTAGGAGAATCATCACTGTGATTCCAGCCAACTGTAAAGTCAACCAAATAGGACCTACATCTAATGAACTCACACCCATGATATTTCTGTATTAAAGTTTGAAGGAATAGCCATAACTTTGAATTTGTTTTTGTATCCGATTACTTTGAATAAAATTCAAAAATTGACGAGCGGCTTTGTTCGTTTTTGCACGTTTTAATAATATGCCTTGTTGCTGAATAGGATCGTGCCATTCCTGAGGAACAATCCAAGAAAAACCAAGCCCTTGATTTTTTCTCAATTGGGAGAGGGCAATAAAACCTATATCTGCATTTCCAGTCATCACAAACTGAAAAGTTTGTGAAATATTTTCTCCACGAACCAATCGATTTTGAATTTGTTCCCAAAAACCTTTTTTTCGTAAAACCTGTTCAGCTGCTTTACCATAAGGAGCCGTTCTGGGATTAGCGATTGCCAAGTATCTAAAATTTTTATGATTTAAAATCTGCAAATCATTTGTTAAAGGAAATTTAGAATTCCTACTCCATAAGACTAGCCTTCCTACTGCGTATGTAAAACGAGACCCAGGAACACCTATCTCCTCTTTTTCAAGAAGCTCGGGTCGGGTTGAGTCTGCTGCCAACAAAATATCGAAAGGTGCCCCCTGTTTAATTTGCGCATAGAGCTTCCCTGTTGATCCTGAAATTACAACGACATTATGGCCGGTAGATTCCTTGAAATTCTTGGACAACGCTTTTAAAGGAAGTAGGAAATTAGAGGCCACGGCAATACGCAGTTCTTTAGCCAAAGCATCTGAAACATGAAGCAGAAAGAATGCTAACAGCACGCCACCAACCAATTTTGAATTTTTTTTGAATCTATTCATCCAACTTCGTTATGTTTATAAAAATATAGCGATGCCCCGTTATATATCAAAATATATATTGCTTGTCAAGAAAAGGCTTCTGAAAAGAATAGAAATCGCTGTTGATGCTTATTGAACCAAAGGCAGGATTTAAAACAGCCTATAGTCCTAAGACTGCAGGCTGTTAAAAAGTGGCGGGGCCGACGAGACTCGAACTCGCGACCTCCGGCGTGACAGGCCGGCGTTC
>CAJWOD010000140.1 GCA_913044145.1 uncultured Nitrospina sp.
GAACGCGCTGAGTGAAAAGCAAGTCGACCTAAAATCCTTGAACCTTCGTAAACCCAGAATTAATAATTCTGTTCGAAGAGTTTTGTCTTCAACCTTAGGAAAACTACAATTACAATCCAGTGACCCTAATATTCGTTTAGCTGCAGCAGAGCAATTGTTGAGAAAATCTTCGGGTGGTTTAGTGGAACTGGTTGAAAAAGCTTTAGCCAAGGAAACTAGTGATGAAATCCGTGAAGTTCTTCTCTTAGTCCTAGCCAAAGAAGGGCTCAAGAGTGACGATAAAAAAAAGCGCCTTCAATCACTTAAAATCATTAAAGAGTTAGGAAATAATGACTTTAAAAATGTTTTAGAAAACATACTGAGAAAGGGTGAAAAAGGTGAGTTTCTAGAAAGTGATTTTGAAGTTCGTGATAGGGCAAAAAAAGCTATCTCTTCTATTGAAAGACGACAGTTTTTCATCGACCAAATAGCAAATTTATTTTACGGAATGAGTTTAGGCAGCATATTGCTTCTAGCTGCTTTGGGATTAGCTATAACCTTTGGCCTTATGGGTGTTATCAACATGGCTCACGGAGAGATGTTGATGATTGGTGCCTACTCCACCTTTGTTATTCAAAACCTGTTCAAAGAATATTTACCCAATCTATTTGACTGGTACCTTATTGCAGCTATTCCCACTGCATTCATTGTGAGTGGAGTCGTTGGTATCATAATGGAAAGAAGTGTCATCAGACACCTGTATGGACGTCCCTTGGAAACCCTTCTAGCCACCTGGGGAATTAGTTTAATCCTTATCCAAACTGTCAGGCTTATTTTTGGGGCACAAAATGTTGAGGTAGCTAACCCTTCTTATCTCTCTGGTGGAATTCAAGCATTTAACGGTGTTGTTCTTCCGTTTAATCGGATTGCCATTATAATTTTTGTTATCTTTGTCGTCATTTTAGTTTGGACATTACTACAAAAAAGCTCATTGGGCTTACAGGTACGTGCCGTAACACAAAACAGAGGGATGGCCTCATGTGTAGGAATATCAACTCGTAAGATTGATATGTACACTTTTGGATTAGGATCAGGTGTAGCTGGTCTTGGCGGTGTCGCATTATCACAAGTTGGAAATGTCGGCCCTGAACTAGGACAGTTATATATTGTCGATTCTTTCATGGTGGTAGTACTGGGCGGCGTCGGAAAAATAGCTGGTACCGTTGCGGGCGCAATGGGTTTAGGGGTTTTAAACAAGTTTTTGGAACCAGTAGCGGGCGCAGTATTGGGAAAGATTTTGGTTTTAGTTCTTATAATTATTGTGATTCAGAAACGACCACAAGGGTTATTTGCCTTGAAAGGTCGTATGATTGATGACTGAGTGTTACTAAATGATTAAAAAAATTACGGAATTACATTCTTTTAAAGGCTGGCTATTTAATTTTCTCCTGTTAGGTCTATCCGTAGCCCTTCTTCCCTTGCTAAATATTTGGCTACCCGAAGATTCCGTTTGGCATGTCCCTAGTTATATGTTTTCCCTAATAGGTAAATATTTATGCTACGCATTAGTGGCTTTAGCTGTTGACTTAATATGGGGCTATACCGGCATCCTAAGCTTAGGGCATGGGGTATTTTTCTCCATCGGGGGATATGCCATGGGAATGTATTTGATGAGAAGTATTGGGAAAGAAGGCGTTTATAAAAGTGATCTGCCCGATTTCATGGTGTTCCTTGATTGGAAAGAATTACCATGGTATTGGTACGGGTTTGATAATTTTGTTTTTACTTTATTGGTTATCCTAGTGATTCCAGGTTTATTGGCATTTATTTTTGGTTATTTTGCCTTTAGGTCACGAATTAAAGGAGTTTACTTTGCAATAATTACCCAGGCTATGACATTCGCCTTAATGCTATTATTTTTTCGTAACAATACAGGGTTTGGTGGCAACAATGGGCTTACTGATTTTAAAAGAATTTTAGGGTATTCCTTGCAAGAACCATCCACCAAAATGGGTATATATATAATTACTGTTCTGGTCCTGTTTTTAAGTTATGTCCTATCACGTTACATCGTCAGATCAAAACTAGGAAGGGTACTTATTGCCATTCGAGATGCTGAAAGCCGTGTGATGTTTTCTGGATACAATACTTTGCACTATAAACTGGCAATATGGACACTCTCGGCTTTTCTATGTGGAATAGCCGGAGCACTTTATGTCCCTCAGGTTGGAATTATCAATCCAAGTGAAATGCAACCCTCAAACTCTATTGAGATGGCAATTTGGGTCGCCGTAGGTGGACGTGGGACTCTGGTTGGCGCTCTCGTTGGCGCAGGTTTAGTCAACGGGGCTAAGAGCTGGTTTACAGTTGCTGCCCCGGATTATTGGCTTTATTTTTTAGGGGGATTATTTATTATTGTAACACTATTTTTCCCAAAGGGCTTTGTTGGTATTTTTTCTCGATCTTCTTCAAAAAATAATAAGGAGGTCATTTTAAATGACTAATCCAGAAACTCAAATAGAAGATGTTACAGTTGACACATCCCATGGTTGTATTCTTTACATAGAGGGTCTGACAGTAAGTTTTGACGGTTTCAAAGCCCTTAATGATTTAAATCTTTACATCGATGAGGGCGAATTACGTTGTATCATTGGGCCTAATGGCGCCGGCAAAACTACCATGATGGACGTGATCACTGGTAAAACACGGCCAGATAAAGGAACTGTTTTTTTTGGACAAAATCATGACTTATCCAAGATGACGGAGTATGAAATTTCTCACGCCGGAATAGGTCGTAAATTTCAAAAACCAACGGTTTTTCTTAACCATACAGTTTTTGAAAACCTAGAGTTAGCCCTTCAAGCTAAAAAAGATGTGTGGACATCTCTTACAAAGTCCTTGAACGGTGAGCAGAAAGATTTAATCGAAAAAGATTTAGAAACCATCGGATTAACCGAACAAAGAAATCTTCGTGCTGGTCTTTTATCGCATGGCCAGAAGCAATGGTTAGAAATTGGTATGCTGCTTGTTCAGGATCCAAAACTTTTATTAATAGATGAACCTGTCGCAGGAATGACTCACCAGGAAACAGAGCGTACGGCTCAGCTTTTAGATTCACTCGCAGGAAAACATTCCGTTGTAGTTGTCGAACACGAAATGGACTTTATTCGTTCTATAGCAAACAGGGTGACTGTTTTACATGAGGGAAGTGTTCTTGCAGAAGGAAAAATGGAAGATGTACAACAAGACCCAAAAGTCATGGAAGTTTATCTAGGAAGTTAATCGTGTTAAATATTAAAAATTTGAACCAATTTTATGGCGAAAGCCATACCCTCTGGGATGTTGACTTGGATGTTTTAACGGGAACATGCACCTGCTTGATGGGAAGAAATGGTGTGGGAAAAACAACCCTACTTAAATCTATTATGGGATTGTTGCCCGTAAGCTCAGGTTCTATTTCTTTTGAAGGAAACCAACTTGCAGACAAGCCGGCGGAGCTAAGAGCGCGGAAAGGAATTGGTTATGTCCCTCAGGGAAGAGAAATATTCACGCAATTAAGTGTCGAGGAAAACCTTCGCGTAGCCCTTCTTGCACGTGATGATGGGTTACGTGAAATCCCTGAATATATTTTTGAAATATTTCCTGTATTAAAACAAATGCTCAATCG
>CAJWOD010000141.1 GCA_913044145.1 uncultured Nitrospina sp.
TCGCCTGCTTTGTTAGGATCTTCTTTTTACCCCATATCCCTACGATGACTGCTGAGATTTTGCATAAAATGAATATTGCATTTGGGGCAAAACCAACCCTCTCCAGAAAGAATCCACCACTCGTCTTCGACCTAGGCCTGAGCCTCTTCTTCCGAATCGCACCATCCACCACCGTTTTCATTGCAATCTTCTGCTGTCCGCCTATAACAAAACACTGAAAACTGATTATTTCTCTCTACCAATAATTTTTTTCCATATCGCCCCTATGGACCAAACCAATCCAATTTAACTTTAGTTATTTATACTTAAAGAGGGCATGGATGATAACTTTTTCCACTGATTAAAATAATACTTGATTCGCCCATCTTTGGTGGGATAAATCTTCGAGTATCTTTCTTTTTTATTACCTTCTTTTTCAACGATCACAATTTTTTTATCTAGTACTTGTGTTGATTTCGTCACGTACAAAAAGGTATAGGGTTGATCTCGAGCAATAATTCGATGCAGCTCTCTGGCCATTTTTACCTGCTTTAATCTATCGTATTCTTTACGGATACGGGTAATTAGACGGTCCGCTTCAGCATTTTTATAACCCACAAAGTTAAGCTGCTTGGGTCCCGCTTGACTGGAATGCCATATTTGATAAAGGTCGGGATCGATGCCCATACTCCAACCCAAAACCAACGCATCATACTTTAGTGTATTGACAAAATCTTTCAAAAACACAGCCCATTCGAATAATTGCGTATTACATTTGACCCCTATTTTGCGCCAACTCTCTTGCACTATCGTTAAAATATTTTTGCGAATGAGGTTTCCGCTATTGGTTATGAAATTAAACTCAAACACCTTGCCATCCTTTTCCAGCCATCCATCAGAATTTTTCTTCCAGCCTTTTGAGTTTAAAATTTTTATTGCGGCTTCAGGGTTGTAGGGTAATGGTTTAACATCGGGATCATACCATTCGGTAATTTTAGGATAGGGTCCTGTCACCCTCTCACCCTCACCATACAGGACATACTTTATTATAGGATCAACATCAATTGCCATTCCGAGGGCAGTACGTATTTCGATATCTTTAAAAAGCGGATTACGAATGTTATAACCTATGTAGGAATAAAAATAGCCTATGCTTGAAAAGCTTTGGTATTTATTGTCTTCCAAAAATCTTGATACTTGATGGGGTTGCACAGAGTAGTTGTCGATCGCTCCAGCATAAAATTCCATTTCTTGAGTTAGAGAATCAGGAATGATTCGCATTACATATTCTTCATATTCCGGTGCCCCATCCCAATAATTTTCATTTCGTATAAGACGTATGACTTCATCTGATTTCCACTCAATAAATTTGAAAGGCCCCGTACCGATTGGATTTCTGCCAAAATCGCTATCTCGCATAATAAATTTTTTGGGATCACGCCCCCTCTTCTTTGCTTCTTTTTTTAGTTTGTTTTCATTTAAAATATGCTCCGGCAAAATACCCATGGCCCAGGAGCCGAAAGCCGGCGAAAATAACCGCTTGTATGTAAATTTTATTCTATGAGGCCCAAGTACTTTTGCGGTTTTAACTGGCTCATAATCCGACTTCCTCGGAGACGTACCTTTCGGATTTATTATGGAGTTATAGGTGAATAATACATCACCCGAATCAAAGGGGTGTCCGTCGTGAAAAATAGCATCTTTTCTTAGATCAAAAACGATGACAGGGTTATGCTCAGTCACTTGTAAAATTTTCTTATATAGCTTTTCAAGTTCCCTTTGTTGGTTTGGGTCTTTTGGTTCAATAAACTTACTATAAGGGAATTTGCTGAAATAATCTTCACCAAGAAAGTTCTTAATCGGTGTAAAAAAATCTTGATTAATATTTGTAAGTGTAAATTTCAACCTAGCGGGTTGTTTAAGTGTATAACCAATTTTTTCAATTTCGCCTTCGATCGTCTTTTCGTTAATGACTTCTATGCTACGAAGGTTCTCACTCCATTCTTTATCATGGGATAAAGCTTTTCTTAGCATTTCCGGCCAGTTACCTTTTTCTTTTTCTAGCTCCTCTCCAGATACAACCCAAGATGTATTAATGGCTAAATAGGCCTCCTCATATTGCGTCCACGATTTTGCAAGCCGAGGACGGAATTTTAGGTCTTTGTCAAGATCAATAAGGCCATCAAATATAAGATCGCTGATAGTACTACTAGTGGTATCTGCGCTAAGGATTGGATTCAATATTTGGGCATCCCCACCGGAACCTTGAACATATTTAACCAACCTCGCAGGATTTCCAGTCGCCTGTTTATCGTAGGTAGGCACCCAAAAAAAAGATTGGACAAGAAAAAGAATCAGAATGGCGGGAAAATATAATAGAATCTTTTTAAAAAACATGAATAAATAGTATCAAATAGAAAGGCCAAAAAGGGCGCAAATCCATTTTATGGTAAATCTTAATAATTTTCTTGACTTGCTCTTTAATTGACTATAGTTTAGAACACCTTACAAGAGTTGGCAAGAAACACAGATTTCGCATAAACTAAGAAAATTATTTCTTTAATTTATAGAATAAAATTTTTACCAATAACTAATTAGAAGGAAAATGAGATGTCTACATTAATCACTGACGAATGTATCAACTGTGGAGTATGTGAGCCAGAATGTCCCAATACAGCAATCAGCGAAGGCGAGGATTTTTATGAAATAGAAGATGATCTTTGCACGGAATGTGTTGGATTTCATGGCGAAGAGGCCTGTCAGGAAGTTTGTCCTGTAGATTGTTGTATCCCAAACGAAGATAACAAAGAAACCGAAGAAGAACTTCTAGAAAAAGCTAAGAAGATTCACCCAGACGAGACATTTCCAACTTTGGATGAACTGAGCAACGAGACCTCTCTTTTTCGCAATCCGGATCGCAAAAACGCTAATCTCTAAGTTTAATTTTTTCAGGCTCCGTCATGGGAAGTTTTCCTGCCGGGGCCTGTTTTTTTCTACAAATTTTTGCGCAGATCAGCAAAATTCTATAAAAGCGGAAGACCAATTTTCGATCACTTGAATTTGGATACCATTCTCAACTTGAAAAGGCATTCTCTTCGAAGTATTAGTGTTAAATAAACAAGATATCGATGCGGGGTGGAGCAGCCTGGTAGCTCGTTGGGCTCATAACCCAAAGGTCGTCAGTTCAAATCTGGCCCCCGCTACCAAAATAGAAAGGGTTTGGAGTCAAAAGCCTCCAAACCCTTTTTAATTTTAGCCTCTATTTACTCTAACCTTTCCAAAGCTTCCTGCCCTGTAATTCAATCTGACCGCTACTATTCTTTTGGACGGGATGTTTACGAAAAGTAAAAAGCAATGCCTGGATTTTTTACAAATAATGATTGAAATTTACTTAGCTCTATCGCTATTGAATAATTTTGTATTTTTAGTTTCTGCGGATAAGCATAAAACCAACTAATAACAGTAACACTCCCAGCAATCGTTGAAAATCTATTTTTTGCACTGAGAAACCTAACCATCCATAATGGTCAATTATTATTGAGGCAACCAGTTGTCCTGCAAGCAATAAACTCATTAAAGCCAACGCCCCAATTTTTGGCCCTGCCAAAATAGAACCGAACACCACTAAAGCACCAATTAGTCCTCCTCCCCAAG
>CAJWOD010000142.1 GCA_913044145.1 uncultured Nitrospina sp.
TATGTCTGACCCAAAATTGCAGGAAAAAATCATTGATGCATTGAAAACGGTTCAAGATCCAGATCTCCATAAAGATATTGTGAGTCTTGGATTTGTTAAGAATATAGAAATAGACAGTGGAAAGGTAAAATTTGATGTTGAATTGACCACACCCGCTTGCCCTGTAAAAGAACAATTGAAGTCTGAATGTGAAACCAAGGTTCTAGCTATTGACGGCGTAGATAGTGTCGATGTCAATATGACGGCTGTTGTGCGTTCCACTCAGCACAGTCAACCTGTTCTAACTGGAGTTAAAAATATCATTGCTGTTGCAAGTGGAAAAGGGGGAGTGGGTAAATCCACGGTAAGTACCAATCTTGCGATTGCCTTGTCATTGACAGGCGCTAAAGTTGGATTAATGGATGCGGATATTTATGGCCCAAGCATTCCGCAGATGATGGGCATTCCAATCTCTTCCCCGAAAGTAGCTGAGGAGAACAAATTTTTTCCACACGAAAAATATGGTCTAAAGGTAGTTTCAGCAGCATTTCTAACCAAGCAGGGACAACCTTTAATGCTACGCGGACCCATGTTGGGCGGTATTATCCAGCAATTTCTACAAAACGTGGAGTGGGGTGAGCTAGATTATCTCGTTATTGATTTACCTCCGGGGACTGGAGATGTGCAGTTAACGCTGACTCAGAAGGCACCCATTTCAGGCGCAGTGGTCGTAACAACCCCACAGGAAGTTAGCCTGATCGACGCAGACAAGGGTGTCAAAATGTTTCAACAGGTAAAAGTGCCTCTACTTGGCATAGTGGAAAATATGAGTTATTTCGTTTGCGATGGTTGCGATAAGAAACATACTATTTTTAAAGAAGGCGGTGGGCAAAACCTAGCAGATAATTTCAAAATACCACTTTTGGGAAAGGTTCCGATAATCCCTGGGGTTGTTGAGGGAGGAGACTCAGGTGTACCAATTGTAATGAGTGATCCTGAGTCACCAGCAAGTCTGGCCTATAAAGATTTGGCAGGGCAAGTAGCGGCCCAGTTGAGCATAAACCAGTCTAAGGACGATACAGTGGATGCATCATTTGAATTAGCCTGGAAAAGCTAATAATTGATAAGAGGAATTACTTCATTTCCAGCAATCAAATTAATAAAAAACTTAGGAATTTGATAAGTATTTATGGCAACTCTGGCTCCAAAAAACATTAGACAGATAAACGAGACTACTTTGGGAATTTCCTGGAACGATGGCCATGAATCTGAGTTCCCAGTAAAAATATTACGTGAAAACTGTCCATGTGCTAACTGCATAGACGAGTGGAGTGGAAAAAAACTAATTGTACCAGGATCAATTCCAGACTCGATCCGTCCTCGCAACTTAAAAGCTGTGGGCCTCTATGCGATACAATTCGAATGGAGTGATGGACACGATACGGGGCTTTACACGCACGAATTACTTAGACAACTTTGTCAATGCCCCGAATGTTTGATTAAAAAATAAAGAAGTTTTTAAACTAGTAACAAATTTATACGAGTGCTAGCTTTGCCATACAGTTAGCGCTCCAACCCGAACGGGAGCGGTGGTCAGGCCGCTCCCGTTTTTTTTGCTTAATATTATTTTTAGCTAATCAAATGTTATTTGGTATTCCTGGCAATAATAAAATATGGTCTTTTTAAATTAAGCGCATTTTGAGTTTATGTTTAATAATTGTTTCCTACGTGATTTTATTACATGCCAACTTTTTCGCGGACCTCGTCCATGAGTTTTGCGTCGATTGTTGTAGCGCCTTTTTCAACGGCATAACTGATAACGGTTTTCTTAGCCATCCCTCGGACGAAGAAAGGAACTTTTTTAATTCGTTGCTCTGCTTCCTCCGTCCAAATAAGATTGTCTTCCGGGTCGGTGCTTTTGAGTTCTTCTTTAGCTTGAGATAATGAGGAACTAACTGCTGCCATTGGAGGTTTGCTAACATCCGATGTGCCTCCCATTTCAACCCCTAGCTTGCTAACAAATTCCGTTTCAAATTTATTGGTAAGCATTGCTATGCTGTGTCCGCATTTTTTGCATTTGAACTTCATCGCTAGATTTTGTTTTTCTTCTGGCATGATGCCATCTACTTGTACTTCCATTTTGACATCGCAAGGAATACAAAGGAATTTCATTGTGCCTCCTGTTGGACTATTTTTTGATAAAGTTTTCGATATTGTCCACCGTTTCAGCAATGGCTTTTGCGGTAACAGAATCTTTAAATTCACTATAGAAAAGATTTCCCGATTTACTTTGGGATACACGAGTATCAAAAGGAATTTTACCAATATAAGGAATCTCTTTTCTTTCGGTTAATTTTTGCACATCTTCACCTGCAAATAATTTGCCTTCTTTTTCACAATGAGGACAAACATAGGTCGCCATATTTTCTACGAGCCCAATAATTGGCACGCCCATTTTATTATTTTTAGTAATTGATTTCGTAACAATATGTTGGGATAACATGGAAGGGATAGTTATTTCTACTGCTCCCGCGAGTTCTGGAATAAGAGATCGGATGTTGTCGATTCGGTCACTTCCCGGAGGCATGTCGATTAGAAGGTAGTCCAACTCACCCCAATTAGTATCAGCAAGTAGTTCTCGGATAGCAGTGGATTCCATGGTACTTACCCATACAGCTGTGGCATCAGCTTCTTCAGTCCACATCACAGGAGTATCCTCTGATTTTAATAGCATATCCATGGACATGATTTTTATTTCCTGATAGCCGTTACCCGGTTCAATACCATCGTTTTTGGTTTCTAGTTTTAAATCATTGCCTACACCTAATAAGTGGCCGATACTGGGGCCATTCAAATCCGCATCTAGGATTCCAACCTTGTAGCCACGGTCTGCAAGGCATGAAGCAATATTAGCGGTGATGGAACTTTTTCCAACTCCACCTTTTCCACTCATCAGTGCAACTTTATGTTTAATTTTGTCCAGACGGGACCGCAGTTTTTCTCCCAGTTGAACAACCTGACCGATGATATTTGATCCTCCATCACCTTCCAGATCTTCATATGTTTTCATGAAAAGAACTCCTTAAATATCTTTTATGCTTAATTAACCAATGATAAAGGAAACTCCGTTTATTTAAAAGCCTTTCTTTGTTATTTCATATTATTAAAACCTACAATAAAATTATATTTTTGCCAGTTTTTAAAATTTTAGTTGACCTTGTCTGTTGAACTAATTAAATTACAGGGTTCATCTGTAGTACTTTTCCACGATGAGAAAGATATTATTTTAATGGATCAATAATGCCTTTGACAGAAGAAGAAAAAGCCTACATCAATGAAGAAGAGCATCTTCTTGAAGCCACTCTAAAATCTCTTTGCTCTCAATTACCTGAAGCTCAGGAGGCAAAGGTAAATGCTAATTTAGCTGCCAGAGAATTGACAAAGCAGGTGGTCAATGAATGGAATGATGAAGAAAGACAGCCTCTTATTTCTGACGAAGCTGTAGCGCACTCTGTTTTGGATATTCGTAAGAACAGCGATAAAGCGCTGCTTGAGTTGATTGAGGAGCCTTATTTTGGCAGGGTTTCCACTATAGAAGATGATGGTAGTGAAGTATCTTTTTTAATTGGAAAAAAAAGTAATATTGA
>CAJWOD010000143.1 GCA_913044145.1 uncultured Nitrospina sp.
AAGTCAAGTATTTTTCTAAATTTTTATCTTTTTATATTGTATTTTAAGGGTTGAAAAGTTTATAAACTTAGGAGAAACTATTGTCGTAGATGAAAACAGTGACCTTTGAACTCGCAAGAAAAGGGAGATGCTTAATGGAAGACATAACAATATCTAAAGGCTGGTTTAAGGATGATGAACCTACAATAGCAAAGAAAAAGTTTTGTGAGCACAAAGCAAACACTGTAACTCTCGATTATGATGTAGGCGTTGAGTATTGTTCATTCTGTGGTGCTTTGGGACATTATAATCCCGATATTGATAAGGTGGAATGGGCACTTCCCGAATATTTACAAAAACAAAATTACAACTAATTAAAAAATATGGGGAATTTAATTCCCCCTTAAATTTTAAAAGCCTCGACAAATAGTCGAGGCTTTTTGTTTTTCACACTCTGCCAAGTATTGAATCCCTTAGATATCTCCAACTAAGGAATAAAAATTAAAAACAACTTAAAAAATAGCATCGAGATAACGGCAGTAAATGGAATTGTCGTTATCCAAGAAACAAATATCATCTTAATAATCCCAAGGTTTAAAGTGGGCAAGCCTCTGGCTAATCCTACTCCTATTACGGAACCTACCAAAGTATGTGTTGTAGAAATTGGAAGACCCATTTTCGAACATATTAAAACAACGGAAGCTGCACCAAATGTAGCGCAAAAACCCCGAGAGGGTGTTATATCAGTGATACTCTCACCCACCGTTGCCATCACCCGATAACCCCAAACCATTAAACCTAAGACAATGAATCCCCCGCCAAGCCCCAGAATCCAGGTTGGCATTTCCACCTTCATTTCTACAGCACCGCCCTGCAGAATCGAAACAACAGCTGCTAAAGGGCCTACTGCATTGGCGACATCGTTGGATCCATGTGCGAAAGCAATATAAAACGCAGTTACAATTTGAAGATACTTAAAAAGGTTTTCTGTAGTATTGAACTGGTGCGCAAAATCTTTTGAATCATCATCAGGAATAAAACGAACTAGTATCTTGGATATAAAGAAACCTACGACCCCCGCCACCAAAGCAAAAAATAAAACATCGGGAAATGTAAAATCCAAATGTAAATTTTTTAAACCTTTATAAAAAATAGCAATCGAAAGAATAAATAATACTATCGCCACAATAAAAGGCAACAGCTCTTTAGCATGAGCTAAAGGTCTTCTTGTACTAAAAATTGCTTTATTAATGTATTGAAATACCAAATAAGCAAACAATCCACCCATAACGGGAGAGACCACCCAGCTCAATACTACATTACCCACCCTTGACCAATTTACTATATCAACTCCCCCTGCAATTACTCCAAAACCAAGCACTCCTCCAATAATAGAGTGGGTCGTGGAAACAGGCCACCCAAGATAACTGGCAATATGGAGCCAAATTGCAGCCGCCAAAAGCGACGAGATCATCCCATATACTAATTGATAGGGAACATCAGCAAAAAAGGAGGTGTCTAACATTCCTTTCCGAATGGTATCCGAGACGTGACCCCCAACAAAAAAAGCACCTGCAAATTCTGCCACTGCAGCAATTAAAATGGCCTGTTTAAAGGTCAAGCTTTTGGAGCCAACACTAGTACCCATTGCATTGGCAACATCGTTGGCCCCAATATTACAGGCCATGTATATACATGCTATGACTGCAAACGAAAAAAGGAAGGTGTCTAAATCCAAACCTGGCTCCTTAGCCTAGAAAAAAATAAGGGATTGATTAGTTTACTGAGAAAGGAATATTCTGAGAGTTTTACCAATTTGTTCTGTTTTATCTGCAACGGCCCCTAGCTTTTTGATCACTTCATTCCATAGAAGCAAATCGGAGGCATCAATCTGGCTTCCTAATGAAAAAAGCTGTTGCGCTAGTTGAAATTGTTTGCGGTCGGCCTCCCACTCTAAGGTACCTAAGTCTTTAGTGGCCTTTTCTACTTTTTCGGCTTCTGCTCCACCAAAGGAAGACTCTAATAATGCTTCAAGTTCTAGAATTAAATTACAGCCTTCATTTGCTGTTTTAATAACATGCTCCACCAAATCTGCGAGGGGAGCCTTAATTTTATCTGGGGCATCAAGGTTTTTTATCCTCAGCAGTACAGCCAAGTCTTCCACTGCATCTGCAATATCGTCCTGAGCAGATAACAAATGCATAAAATCCTTTTTGTCGACTGGAAGGAAAACTGTTTGCCTCATATGGGTGCGAATATCATCCTTGATTATGTCTGCTTCGTGCTCTAATTTCACAATCAATTCTGAAATTTGTGCAACCTCCTCATAGTCCCCTTTTTCCAGGGCCTTAAAAAGTGGGTCAATTTGATCAACACATGCTCGAACCTTATCCATATGACCCCCCAATGGCTTGAAAGGGGATTTCGAAAACATCGACAAGATAGATCTCATTTACACCTCAAATTTAAATAAAAACCGAAACGATACTATTTATACTCAATTAATAATTGCAACTGGCATTGTAGCAAAAATTAAAAAATTATAAATTAAATTAAGACAATATAATCTTAATATAGTTTTTTTATTCTTATTTAAATACAGAGCTAAAAAGATAATAAGATTTTGTAAAGATTCTTAAGTTCTAAAAATAGAATGAATAGGCTTAAATTTTTGTTTTTTAATCTTTTTTCTCAAAAAATGACATGTTATTTTTGGGTTTTAAAAATTTTTATCTCCCCATAATGGAGAACCAATCTTCTAGGCGTTGGATTTGCAGGTAGGAATTAGATTGGCGTACATCCCCCAACTGCCCTGAAGGACTCCCGCCATAGTTATGCCCAGGATACAATATAATATGATCCTCAATCTTGGATAAACGCCGCGTTAAGGTATGAAATAATTCTTCACTATCCCCTCCTGGTAAATCTACCCGACCACATCCCTGTAGAAACAATGTGTCACCAGCAACAAGACTATCTGCGACTCGAAAACATTGCGAGCCTGGGGTATGCCCGGGAGTATGAAGACATTTTATATCGATGGAACCTACTTTAATAATATCCTCTCCATCCATTTGCTTCATGTCAGACATGGAAACCCCAGTGACCTGTTTGACTCCATCAGCTTCACGCTTGTTAACATAAACCGGTATGGGATGCTTCTCCATCATTTCCGCTAAACCGGAAATTTCCATTCCAAAAATCTCTCCGCCGACATGATCAGGATGGTAATGTGTGACCAATGCACCTGTAAGTTTCATATCATCTTCTTCTACTACTTTGAGAATACCGTCGATATCCCATGCCGGATCAACCACTACACACTCACGCGTTTTGGTATCGCCAATCAGGTAAACAAAGTTTGCCATTGACCTAGCAGAAGGGTCACTCACGCCTATATCAATTCCCGATAACAATTGTTTAAAGTAAATTTGGTTTGTTTCTGACAAGAAATCCTCCTTTTTATTTTTTAGATTTGAACAATTGATTCAATAAATCCGCCAGTCTAATCCCTGCCTGAATCATGCGCTGATCAAGAATTTCCCTACTTCTCTTTAAGTATTCTTTGGACAATTTCATATTCTCTAATGGGTAGGCATATTTTAAAGCCAAA
>CAJWOD010000144.1 GCA_913044145.1 uncultured Nitrospina sp.
AGAGCAACCTATCTCTTAAAAACTTCACCTGATAGGCTACGCTCTATAGTAATAATGCAATTAGCCAGATTAGAACTAGAGCCCAACTTTAATTGTATACAGAAGTTTCTTAAGAAAATGGATATCCCTGTACCAGATATATTACGTTTCGATGCAGAGCGTGGATTAATATTCTTGGTGGATTGTGGAGACACTCATCTGGTTGACAAAATCGAAGCAGAGCCAAAAGATATCGTGTATTGGTATCAAAAAGCCATAGAAATTATCGTGGCTTTTCATACTCGCGCGACAGAAAACCTGACACCCGATTGCCCAGCTAAAAATTTATTTTTTGATGAAGAAAAACTGATGTGGGAAATGGATTTTATGTTGGAGCACTATGTACACGGAATGCTGAAGAATGTTTTAAGCTTTGACGAGAAGAATAAAACTCGGGAAGCATTAGGCACACTTTGTAAATCCTTATCAGACCAAAATAGAGTTTTCACGCATCGGGATTATCATTCACGAAACATAATGATACATAATGATAAGCTCAAGGTGATCGACTTTCAGGATGCTAGAATGGGACCTTGTCAGTATGACCTGGTTTCGCTTTTGAAAGACTCCTATATTGTCATAGAGGAGTCTGTTAGAAAGGAACTGTTGGAATACTATATAGAATGTATGCAGGGATATGGGAGAGAAATCAAACGAGATTCATTTTATAAGATTTTTGACTGGATGTCGGTGCAAAGAAACTTAAAAGCGATTGGCACTTTTGCCTATCAATCTAAAATATTGGGTAATGATCGATACCTCCAATATGTTGAGCCGACCTTGGAATACGTAAGAAAAACCCTTGAAAACCGCCGAGATCTGGAGTTTTTAGCTCCAGCACTAAACTCTGCCATCCCAGAATTAAATACAATTTGAAATCCAAAATAAGAAAAGTCAGCCTATGACAATGTTAAAACGATATGTATTGATTCAATTTGTGAAAATATATTTGCTTACTACCAGTGGATTGATTGGAATTTTTTTAATCGTGGATTTTTTTGAACGAGTCGATGAATTTTTAGTAAAAGACGCTCCAATGATTGATTTGATCTCTTATTTTATTTTCAAAATTCCCTTCATTGCATTTTACATGGCGCCACAAGGTGTCCTTCTTGCAACGGTCATTACGTTGGCCTCGCTTTCCCGAAATAACGAGTTAACCGCCATGAAAGCCTGCGGTATAAGTATAACGGGTATCACCTTTCCAATTATAGGTGCATCTTTAGTTGTCACATTACTGATTCTTGCCAGTAGCGAGTTCCTATCTCCCATTACCAATCAAAAAATGAATTACATTTTTATAAAGAAAATTCGAACTGAACCTTCCTATGGAAAAATTCCCACGGAAAATCTCTGGTTTAAATCGATCAATGGAGATATATGGAATGTTAATTACTTTGACCCCTACAACTTAACATTACGAGGGATTATAATTTTAAAACAGGGTAAAGATAATTCTATCATTCAACGTATTGATGCGCGGAAGGCAGTATGGTCTACTAATAAATGGGAGTTTAGCGATGGTTATATACGTAAATTCAATAAAGAAGGAGTAAAATCTATAAAGTATTTTAAAAATAAATCTTTAAATACTCCTGTAACTCCTAAAAACCTATCCAAAGCCTCTGTGCGACCTGAAGAAATGAGGCTAAGCGAACTATATCAACAAATCCAAATCCAAAGCCTAGAAGGAAAAGACACCTCTATGAAGTGGATTGAGTTAAATCGAAATATTTCTTATCCATTTATCAGTGTAGTTATGGCCTTACTTGCAATTCCTTTATCTATAAGGTCCAGTAGACATGGCGGACTTTTGTTTTGTGTCGGCATAAACATTGCCATGGGCTTTGTATTTTCTTTTATATATGCGATGGGCATTTCGTTGGGTAAGGGGGGTACTTTCGACCCTATACTAGCTGCATGGGGGCCTAACTTGCTTTTTACTGTTTTGGGTTTTTACCTACTTCTCACCATGGATAGTGAAAAGGCCTTTCCTATTTAATTTTTTCTATGGCAAATATTGCATCCATTGATATTGGGTCAAACACCGCTCGCCTTCTAATCATTGAACCCAAAGACGATCAGAAATTCAATCTGCTTGTTTCTGAGAGAAATATTACCCGCTTAGGTGAAGGTATTGAAGCCCAAGGAAAGCTGACAGAACATCGCATTCAAACCACGCTAAAGGTGCTCTCCATATTTCGCCAAATCTGTCTGGAGAATGGCGACCCTCCTATTTTTGCAGTTGCCACAAGTGCTGTTCGCGAATCTTCAAATGGACAGGAGTTCGTTCGTCGGGCAAAAAAAGAAACGGGCATAGATATCAAAATTATTACATGGGAAGAGGAAGCCAAGCTCACTCTTGAAGGAGTCTATTGGAAAATACCCCATGAAAACCGCAGAGTAATTACTTTTGATATCGGAGGCGGTAGCACCGAATTCATTCTGTCTCAAGGAAAAAATATAAAGGATTTTTGCAGTACTTCTTTGGGTGTCGTTAAATTAACCGAAAAGTTCATTACCCAGCATCCAATCGATGAAAGAGAATATCATAGCCTGCAAAATCATTTGCAATATGAACTACAAACAGTGAAAAAAAAATTATCAGCATTTCTCCCTGAACTTCTCATAGGAACAGCAGGCACTGTAACAACACTTGCTGCACTGAAAGAAAATATTTATCCCTATGATCCAGAAAAAATTCATGGTTCTACATTTTCTCGCCCAGAAGCAGAAGCAATTCTAGATGACCTTAAAGGGAGATCTCTCAGTCAACGCTTGTTATTAAAACCAATAGAAACAGGACGTGAAGATTTGATCATTGCTGGCACTGCAATTGTTCTGGAAACAATGCGGGCATTCGGTTGCGAAATACTCACGGTAAGCGAGTATAGCCTCCGGGAAGGTCTCATTTTAAGGGCAATGAATGATTAATAGGCTGTAGAGCCTCAACTCCTCATAACATTCTGACAAAAAAGAGCTTTTTAAGGGAATGGGTTTGACTTCATGGGTCAATTCCGTTACAGTTTTTGTTTGCCACTAGTATTGGAAAGAGTCCGAAAAAAGGTAAAATAAGGCAGACCAAAAGAGTAAAACAATAAGCTAATCAAGATTAATGGCCACAAAAAATAAAAAATCAGCGGAAAAAAAGATTACCTCGAAAAAGGCCACAAAAATTGCCGGACACCCGATGAAGGGCCGCGATATTCTCGTGAAAGCTCTCGAGAACGAAGGGGTTACAGTAATTTTTGGATACCCGGGCGGAGCATCCATGGAAATTCATCAGGGTCTTACATTATCCAAAAAAATCCGCATGGTTTTGCCGCGACATGAACAAGGTGGATCTTTTGCAGCAAGTGGATACGCCAGAGCTACGGGTGACGTTGGCGTCTGTCTGGCAACTTCTGGACCAGGTGCAACAAACCTGATCACAGGTATTATTGACGCCAAAATGGATTCCATCCCTATGGTTGCTATCACGGGACAAGTTCCCAGCACAGTTTTAGG
>CAJWOD010000145.1 GCA_913044145.1 uncultured Nitrospina sp.
CGATGAAGCACTAAGGGAAATTCGTGTTGCATTGATAGAAGCTGATGTCAGCCTGACGGTGATCAAAGATTTTCTTGCGCTAGTTCGCGAAAAAGCGGTTGGCCAGGAAGTTTTGAAGAGCCTGACTCCGGGTCATCAGATGGTTAAAATTGTTAATGACGAGTTAACGGTTTTAATAGGTGATGAATTCACAGATATACAGTTTGCCTCCAAACCCCCGACCATAATTTTAATGGCCGGTTTGCAAGGCGCGGGTAAAACCACGACGGTGGGCAAACTAGCGAAGCGCTTTAAGGAAAAAGGTAAAAGCTGTCTTCTGGTTCCTGCGGATGTGTATCGTCCAGCTGCGATTGAGCAATTGCATGTTCTAGGTCGAGATCTGGATGTTGCTGTTTATGACAGCGGCGAAGAACTAGACCCGGTCACCATTTGTAAAAAAGCTTTGGATGATGCAACAGATAAAATGAGTCAGGTAGTCATCATCGACACTGCAGGTCGCCAACAGGTTGATGAAGATTTGATGGATGAGCTCAAATGTATTAAGGAAACGGTTCAACCCCATGAAGTATTGTTTGTTGCTGATGCGATGATGGGCCAGCAGTCAGCAGAAATTGCAAAAACTTTCAACGATGCCATTGGCATCGATGGGGTTGTTTTAACGAAGATGGATGGTGATGCCCGTGGAGGCGCAGCCCTCTCCATTAAGTCTATTACAGGGAAACCCATTCGCTTTGTAGGCATGGGAGAAAAGTTAGATGCCCTTGAACCTTTTCATCCGGATAGGATAGTTTCGCGCATCCTTGGGATGGGCGATGTCATGTCGCTGGTCGAAAAGGCAGAAGAAAATTTTGAAAGGGAAGAACAAGAAGAACTACAAAAAAAGTTCAAGACCAACGCTTTTACTCTTGAAGATTTTCGCGATCAGTTGAAGCAAATTCAGAAAATGGGTTCCATGGAACAATTGTTGGGAATGATGCCGGGTGCTGGAAAATTGAAAGGTCTTAAGGTCGACAATAAGGCTTTTGTACAAATCGAAGCGATCATCAATTCGATGACGCTCAAAGAAAGAGCAAAACATAATATTATAAACGCAAGTCGCAAGCGAAGAATTGCCCAAGGGAGTGGAACTCGCGTAAATGATATTAATAAATTGTTAAAGCAGTTTGCACAAATGCAAAAGATGATGAAAAAAGTTTCGCGAGGCGGTGGACTCAATTTCGGAAGTCTGATGGGCGGCGGCGGATTCATGGGCCGTTAATGAAGATATAGTTTTGTAGATTAAGGTTAATTTTATGAGTCTTTCCTTTTCCGGGAAAGCTAAATTTCAAGAAGGAGAAAAAATTGGCAGTAGTAATTAGATTAACTCGACGAGGAGCAAAAAAGAAACCTTTCTATCGAATTGTCGCAGCCGATTCTAGGATGCCGAGAGATGGTAGATTTCTCGAGATTCTGGGAACATACGACCCTATGTTAAAAGAAAATGGTTGTAAGGTGGATACTGAAAAGGCAGTCGAATGGATTAAGAAAGGAGCAAGGCCTAGTAAAACGGTGGGCTCCCTTTTAAAAAAAGCCGGAGTCAGTGCATAGTGTTTGCCCCCTAAAAGGTAGTAAAACTAAGGTCCTGAGGCCAAGTTAAAATAACGTTGCATATTTGAAATTATTGGGTGACATGGATTGGATTTCGGTAGGGAGGATAACTCGATCTCATGGTTTGAAAGGGGAGTTGAAATTTTTCCCTTCAGACAGAGGCGATGTAATAGTGCAAGGAAAACAAAGAGTTCGCTTGGGGGAAGCTGAATTAAAAATTGAGTCAGTTCGTGGCGCTAAACCACCTTTTATTATTAAGTTCGATGGAATCGATAGCATCGAGGCTACAAAAAATTTAACGGGTAAGGAACTCCGGGTTGCGAGAGCAGATTTTGAACCGCTACCTGAGGGTGAATATTACCGATTCGAAATAGAGGGATTAAAAGCGTTTGACGATACTGGAAAATATTACGGTATTGTGGAAGTTGTAATAGCAACTGGAAGTAACGATGTCTTTGCTGTCCGAGGTGAAGGTAAAGAATGGTTAATTCCTATGATCGACTCGGTGGTGCAAACCATCGATCTCGAAAAGGGCAAACTTATATTTCATTGTGTTGAGGGATTGTTTGAAGACACTCCGGTTTGACATTGTTAGTATTTTCCCGGGGATGTTTGAATCCCCCTTTGGCGACAGCATTATTGAACGTGCTCGCGAAAAGGGATTGCTGGATATACGGGTTCACGATCTTCGCGATTATACGCTGAACAAGCATCGAAAGGTTGATGACACACCGTTCGGTGGTGGGGTGGGTATGGTAATGAATGTTGAGCCTATTGCCCGAGCCTTGGAGGCTATAAAGAAAGAGGTGCCAAAAGCTAAGACGATTTTACTTTCACCGGGTGGCAGTCCCTTCGATCAGAAAAAAGCGAGCGAACTTTCTTTTCAGGAAAACTTGATCTTGATTTGTGGTCGCTATGAAGGGATAGATGAACGGATTCGATTGCACTTTGCGGATGAAGAAATTTCTATTGGTGATTATATTTTGACAGGTGGAGAAATTCCAGCGATGGTTTTGGTTGAAGCCGTATCTCGATTAATACCGGGCATTTTGGGTGATTCAGAATCTATCGTTGAAGAATCATTCTCAGATGGGATGCTTGAATATCCCCAATACACTAGACCAAGAGACTATAAGGGATTCAAGGTTCCAGATGTTCTGGTTTCCGGTGACCCAAAAAAAATTCGTGCTTGGCAGAAAATGGAAGCATTAAAAAAAACGGAAAGTATTCGCCCTGATCTTTTTGAAAAAAATAAACGGTCTAATTAGAAAATAAGATTTTGAAAAAGATCGGCGAGGTATCGAATTCGAATATTCATATAGCGTTAGTCCATTTCCCTGTTTATAACAAATCTGGGGAAGTAATAGTTTCATCAGTAACTACTCTGGATATTCATGATATATCGCGTTCTTGCAGAACTTATGGAGTGGGGACATTTTATGTGATCACGCCACTTAAAACCCAGCAAGAAATGGTAGAGCGATTGATTGGCCATTGGTTGACTGGATATGGGGCTGAATACAATCCAACTCGAAAAGAAGCGCTACTGAAAACGGTTGTTAAAAATAACCTCAACGATGTAATTAAAGAAATTACGGAGGAAAGTAAGAAAAAACTTCGTGTTATTGTTACAGGAGCAAAAAAAGCACCTCAGAGTATTGGCTATGAGGCATTGAAAAAAGAATTGCAACAGGAAGAGCCTAGCCTGCTTGTTTTTGGTACAGGGTGGGGATTAGAAAAAAACCTAATTCAAAATGCAGATCATGTACTGCTGCCCATTGAGGGTATTAATGGATTCAATCATCTGCCAGTTCGCGCGGCCATTGCTATTATTCTTGATCGTTTGCTAGGTCTTCGGGAGTCATCGGCAGATTAACGACAACTTTTTAAATAAAGATAATTGTTTTAAGCACAACCCTAGGAGAAAGGTAAATGAATTTAGTAGA
>CAJWOD010000146.1 GCA_913044145.1 uncultured Nitrospina sp.
AGAGACATGGAAGCCAGACCGGTTTTTTTCAAAAATCCTCTTCTTGAAAAAGAGGTCGGTTTCCCTTCCCAAATTTCAGCATCCGCCTTTTCTGGATCCTTGGAATAAAGTTCCCAAAGCCCGCGTTCTTTTTTACCTGCCATTACACACCTTTAATTTCTTTTTTAAAAATATAAGGGGTATAGCAAATCAACTATTTGTTCCTGACACAGCAATTTGTTTCTTAAATTGCTCAACATCATCAATGACTCCCGCAGGAACCTTTTCTTTACTATCTTTAGCTCTAATTAAAACTTCCAGCCGGGGGGTATTGGGATCCAAAAATACTTTCCTAGCTAGCAAAATTACGTCACTTTTTTTCACTTTTTTTACTGCATCAATCAATTTCTTTTTATATAAGAAATCACCGTCTTCATCTACAGCTAAACTGTACAAATCACTTAAAACAGAAGCAATACTATCACCCTCTTTTTCTAATCCAACAATCAAAGCTTGTCGATGCCTTTCAAATTCCTCTTTGGTTAATTTAGAAAATATTTTATCCGTACTTTTTAACCAAGCATTGACTCTTTTACGCATCTCAAAAGGTCCATGGGTCGAGGATTGAATTAACAATCGAAAAAATATTCTGTCCTCCATTCTTTGCTGAAAACTCCAAACAATGTATCCCAGTTGCTGGTTAGTGCGCATTTGCGTATAAAAATCGCTTTCTACAATAGAGGCCAGCATGGAAACCTGAGCTTGGATAGCAAAGTCTTTATCACCCACCTGAATGGCATAGGATAAAGAATTATTATTGTCTTTTACTTCGCGGGAAAAACTAAATCGCTTACCTTTCGGCATCTTCTCAACAATCTGCTTATATCGGTCTTTTTTAGCAAGCGGTTGGCTTTTTAGTGAGTCTATAAGAATATTTGTATTTTCAATGGCCTTTTTATCATTATAGTTTCCGTGAATTAATCCTGTTATAAAAACTTTCTCATAAAGTGTTTTGGCATATGCTTTAACATCATCCAATGATAAAGGGAGTAGAGCTTGGAGCTTTTGCTCTTCGGTATATTGTTCATCTAATAGCATCAACCAATTGTAATAACCACCGCGAGAATAGGCTTGTCCCAGTTTCCGGTTCTTCAATCCACGCACCATAGCTTCTTTAATATTATTAAATTTTTGGGGATCTATTCTAATTTCCATCAAGTTTTGAGTAACAATTTTCAATAAATCATTAATTCTTTCGGAGTAACCCCCAATAGTTAGAATCACACCTTTCTTACCAACTGAAAGTGAGTAGGACAATCCAGCCATTTGAATCGGATAAACCAGTTCATTTAATCCTTCTTGAACAGCAGCCTCATATAACTTCGCCAACTGGAGATTTCTCGGACTTCGGTAGGTATGAGGCGTTTCAATCTGGTAGGTCAAATAAACTTTAGGTTGCTTGAATCGATGATCGTATTTAAACCAAACTTTTGCTAGAGCGTCATCCTTAATCAAATGGGGATTTTCATCTATCAACTTAAGACGATATGGAATGAAGTCATTTTTTTCAGGATAAAGTATGCCTTCTAATTTTGCAGGATTTGCAAGTCTCTCGAATCTTTCACCTTTTATTTTTCGTAAAGAATATTCTGCGCCGTAATAAGGGGCTTTCTGATCATAATCAGCTGAATTATGGCTTAGAATCACCATAGAGTTTTCTGGTACAAGAGTTTCGAGAACAGCCTTATATGCTTCCGGTTCATACTCTGTGAATAAAAAAGGTAATTTTTCTATATTTTTAAGGGCATAATCATGCATCAAAGAGGCCTTGCTGGATATAAAACCCATACCTTCACTTGGGTTCTTCCAGTCAAAATTTATCTGTGCCATTGCTTGGGCTTGCTCAAAAGTATATTTTTCTATTCCATGCTTTCTAACCATTTCAATATATGAAAATATCATTTCCAAAATCCGCTCGTATTCATTCAATCCCTTTTCCGTTAATGAAATAGTTATACCAAATGAATTAATATTCGGGTGGCTGGACCCTCCCCCAGCGCTTAAACCTAAAACCAAACCTTCCTCTTTTAATTTTGAAAGCAGGGAACCCTTTCCTTCATATCCTAGAATAGAACCTACTACCGAAGCAGGTTTGCTACCCTTATGATCTAATAACCGAATTGTGGGGAAATCGATCTCCAGTGATCGAACATCTTTAATGGTTTTAATTTTTAAAAGTCTGTATGCATTTTTTAATGACTTTCTAAAGGCTGCCGGCAACTCTGGAACCTTTACAGGACGGTTTTTTATATCAGAAAAATATTGTTTAGCTTTCGCAGAAAGGGCTTCCAATGAGGCACTGGAAATCAACGCAAGCTTCATATTCGATGCTGAATAATATTTTTTATAGAATTTTAATAAAGCTGGACGATTATCACCGGCAAGTGTGTTTTTATCACCCGTCCCAAACTGCCTGAGAGGATGGCCGGGTTCTGACATCAAGTTTGCGACAAAGTTACCGCGCCAACCGTCATTTAGCTTGTTTTTCTCATGTTCATTGTTAACTGCCTTTACTTCCCTAGCTGCATATTTTTTATCAAAAAGAGGAGCCTTAAAAAAATCGCTGAATCGATCCAGAGCTTCATCAAAACCGTCATGTGAGACCTGAAAAAAATAATTGGTTATATTTCCACTGGTATATGCATTACTAGCACCGGAATGTTCATCGAGATATTTTTTGTAGGAACCTACTTCAGGGTATTTTTGGGTACCAAGAAACAACATATGCTCAAGATAATGCGCCAGGCCTTGTTTTTCTTTAGGATCGTATAAATGACCAACTCCCACAGCTAAGGCTGCGGCGCTACGATGCACATCAGGATCCGAAACTAGAAGAACATCCAATCCATTTTCAAGAGTGAAGGTCTTTATTATTCTCTTATCCCCTTTAACCGCTTCAGCTATCGAAATAAATAAAATTAGGGGAATGATAAAAGTCAAAATTGCTTTAAAAAATTTTAATCTAAACACCACATCAACCTCCAGTATCGAGCAATTAAATTTTCTATTGGCGTAAATTATAAAAATTATTGATCAATTATAAGGGGAGATATCATAAAAATTTAGTTAATTTTTTTTAATCTAACTTGTCAATTATTATGAAAATATTTTAATCAAAGGTGACAAAAAAATAGTTTTTTTCCTGATGTAATCAAACATAAATTTTTTTTATCCATGTTTTATCTTCCGATAAGAAGCACCCCGAAAATTATTAATCCTCCGGCAAAAAGACGTTCGCGGCCAAATGGCTCTCTAAGTTTCCAACATCCCCAATAAACGACCATTAAAACACTAATTTGTCTTAATGCGACGACTGCACTTACTGATTCAAATTGCAAAACCACACAAATCAGACCATACGATCCTAAAGTAGCAAATGCTCCTACTAACCCTTTCAACCAATCTTTTTTCCAAAGATCGAGGATTTCAGTCGTACTGTGATTTGAAAATAAATAAAGGTTACAAATAGTGAAACCAATAGTGGCTTCC
>CAJWOD010000147.1 GCA_913044145.1 uncultured Nitrospina sp.
GGGCTCTTCCCAGCATTTGCTTAGCCTCTTCGCCTACTGCCTGCACTTCTTGGGTGTTACTATTAATAGCAACGACAGAAGGCTCTCGTACAACAATCCCCCGCCCCTTGACATTTACTAAAGTATTGGCAGTACCCAAATCAATTGCCAAATCGTTCGAAAATAAATCCCAGAATAAATTTAACACCCAGGCATCCTTCTTTAAATTTTAGTTAATTAATAACTATTGTTTTTCTTCATTTAAGCTTTATCCGCGTAACTAATTGTTTTTTTTCATCTTGTTTTATAGCAAGGGGTCAAAAGAATTGCAAGATAAAAGCCCCCGTGCATGAGCAACCAATAGCTATTTAGATTATAAAAAGTTTTTAGTCATGCATTCATTTAAAATAACAAGAACGTAATATGCCTTGCGATTCTCTTTAGCGTTTTATAGTATAGATGGCTTTATTAACGAACACAGTCGGGTTGTTTTAATGTTAAGTATAATTCGCGAACATGCTGATTCATGGATGATTAAAGCCATCCTCTGGCTAATTATTTTCGCTTTTGTTGGCACCATATTTTATTCATGGGGAATGGGGGGGTCCGCCAGTTCTGGGGGTGGAGTAATCGCTACTGTCAATGGACAAAAAATTCTACAAGCTGAATACGAACGCAACTTTAACAATCTCGTAAACTTTTATCGTCAACAGTTCAGCAATCAGTTTTCCAATGACATGATAAAAAAGCTGGATTTAAAAAATCAGACCCTACAAGGCTTGATCCAGAAAAAAATTCTTCTAATTGAAGCAAACAAACAAAATATTCAAGTGAGCAACGAGGAGGTTATCTCTCACATCAAAAATTTACCTCGTTTCCAGAACGATAAAAAGTTTAGTGAAGCTGCTTACAGAAATTATATAAAATTTCAAAGGCTAACACCTGGCGAATTTGAAGAAAGTCAACGTGAGCTTCTTTTACTGGAAAAACTTGAAAAACTATTCCGCACACATTCCAAGGCCACAAAACCAGAAATATTGAAAGAGTTTAGGAATCAGAAAGATAAAATAAAATTAGAATATGTAAGATTTTCCAACGACCACTTCACATCAGAAACAAAAATCACAGATCAGACCCTGAAAGAGTTTTTTCAAGTTAACAAAACCCAATTTGAAATCCCTCCACAAATCCGCGTAAAATTCATAAAAGTGCAATCCAAAGATTATGAATCACAAATCGAACCTAGGGATGAAGATATTCAAGATCACTATCAGACTAAGATAGCCGACTTCCAAGTTAAGAAAAAATACAAAGCCAGCCACATTCTCATAAATATAAAATCTTCTGAAGTTGAAGGCGATCTACCCGAAGATGAAAAACGGAAACAAGCTGATAAAAAAGCCCAAATAAAATCAAATGAAATTCTGGAAAAACTAAAAAAAGGTGCTGATTTTGGTGAGATTGCAAAAAAACATTCTGACGATCCGGCATCAGGTTCGAATGGCGGTAGTCTGGGAGAATTTTCAAAAGGGACCATGGTTTCAGCCTTTGAAAAAGCTCTTGATAATCTAAGACCGGGAGAAATCAGCAAACCTATTCTAAGCCGTTTTGGTTATCACATTATCAAGCTAGAAAATGTAGAGGAAAAACGATTAAAACCGTTGGATGAAGTTAAAGGTGAAATCATTCAAAACTTAAAGGAAATAAAAGCCAGACAACGTGTAAAAAGAATAATAAAACGCATACACATGGCCGCTCAGCAAGATGGAAATCTGGATAAAGCCGCAGCCGATCATCAACTGAAAACCACAGAGACGACTTTCTTTTCCAAGAACAATCATAATATTCCTGAAATCGGGAATCAGCCTGAATTCTTTAACACGGCATTTATTCTTGAGAAAAACAAAGTTGGCGAGCCAATCATTACGCCGGAAGTTTCTTATATCTTAAAAGTTATTGAAGAAAAACCTAAATACATTCCCGAATTACGCGAGGTACAGGAAAAAGTTAAAAATGCGCTGGCAGAAAGCAATAACAAAACTGCCACCTTGAAAAAATTTGAAGAATTAAAAGAAAGTTTGAAAGGAAACAAAGACTTGGGAAAAGTAGCTAAGCGGTACGGCCTAAGTAAACGCAACACGCCATTCTTCAGTAAGGCAGAATCTATCCCGGGTATTGGCAACATAAAACAAATTAAAGAAAATTCTTTTGCTATGAAGTTAGGGGAGTTTGGCTTTGCCCAATTTCGCGACCGTTTTTACCTATATAAGCTAGTAGATATCGAAAAATCGGGAGCGCCAAACCCGGAGGAAATAAAACAAATCACAGAGAAAATAAAAACTGAAAAAAAACGTCAAGCATTTCAAGAATGGATTGACAACTTAAAAGCCGGTACAGAGATTTTGGTAAACAAAAACTTGCTATAAGCTCCCTATCATCCCTCTTTTTTGTACAAACGGTGGATGGCCAAAACTTTCTTAACCAAAGAATCTATATCTCTGGCGAGCACCCGAATCATCTCTTCTTTCCTAATTCCTCCTAAATCATAAATAATATCTGGAACAGAACCATGAGTAGTTATCGCCTTTTCTGTTCCCCACTCTAAGGAAGAGCCCTCCCGAACGCGTACTTTCTTCGGCTCCTTAGAACGATCAAAAGAAGCAATTTGAAACTTTAACTTCTTGCAAATTTTGAGCAAGGAATCAGTATATTTAATATTCATTACCGCTCGTTTTTCTGGCTCGTGTTGCATCATTGTTAACACGATATTAGCCACATGACGAGAACCGCCAAATCGTGGTCGAGCTCCAGTAAAAACATCCTCTCCATTTTTTATAAGGCGCCCAGGAATAGCTATAACATCATCATGTCCTTTTGCATTTCTCAAGCCTAAACCAATATTCGTTTGAACCTCCGGAATTAAATTTCCAATACGTTCTTTTTTAAAAATTTCAATGGCATTTTCTAAATCAAAAAAAGATTTTATTTTTTCATTTTCTCGATAAATTACGGCAAAAGGCTCAACGCACGGATTACCATTACCCGATGAAATACTTCCAAGGATAGACTCTTCAATATACTCCTTACTTTTTTTAACTGCTGGACGCAGAGATACACCCAGAGCGAGATTTGCCGCTATTGCCGAAGAAAAAACACAGCCTGTACCATGAACATCCAACTTTGACAAACGCCTAGATGAAAAAAGCTGAAAACCTTTTTCATCCAATAGTAAATCATCAGGGTTCCCTTTAAGATGGCCACCGGTAATCAAAACAGCGCGTACTCCAGTTTTTGAAATAATGCGAGCAGCCCTCTTCCTATCTGCTAAACTTCTAATTTTAATACCAGAAAGTAGTTCTGCTTCTCTTATATTAGGAGTAACTAGAGATGCTAAAGGTAGTAACATTTCTTTAAGCGCTTTAACTCCGCCTCTTGTCAACAAACGCTTACCCGAAGACGAAGAAACAACTGGATCAACAACTATATTTTTCAGTCGGTTTTTCTTTATCATTTTTGAAACGAGAAAAACA
>CAJWOD010000148.1 GCA_913044145.1 uncultured Nitrospina sp.
AACGCTTTGGGGGAAATGGAACGCATATTTTAATTTCATATAATGCAGGTCCTCATGTGTTGAAAAAATGGCTGAAACGGTTTAATGATGTAAATGATCTGGATGTTTTTATTGAATCGATCCCCTACCCCGAAACCAGGCGGTATGTAAAACACGTATTGAGAAACCGCGGGATATACAAAGCCCTATATTCATCCTCTTGAAATAACATAATCTTTTATTCTTAAAAGTTTTCATCCAAGCGGTTATAATGGTTCTCATGAAATCTAAGGTACATATACAAAAAGTTGAAACCTACGCGCTGGAAAAAGTTGAATCCTTTATTCGCAAAGCATTATCAGTAATAGATGAAAAAGAGGCCCTCTTTTCTGCTGGGCAAAAGATTTTATTAAAACCGAACCTCCTCAGAGGGTTTAGCCCGGAGTATTGTGTAACCACTCACCCTGTTGTGGTTGAAGCTATGTGCCGTGTACTAAAGGATTTTTCTGTAGGTCAAATCACAATTAGCGATAGCCCCGCTCTGGGTAGCTTGGAAGCCGTAGCCAGTAAAGCAGGCTACGATCTCTTTAAAAAAAAATATGGTGTGAAAATTATTCCGTTAACCAATCCAATCCCCTTTGAAAGCGAAGAGAACGTTCCCCATTTAAAAATTGCGGGTTGTCTACAAGATTTTGACCGCATCATCAACTTGCCAAAAATAAAATCGCATTGTCAAATGGGAATGACTGTAGCCATCAAGAATTTGTTCGGACTCGTAATCGGAAAACGAAAACCTATCCTGCATTGCTTGGTTAAAAACGATAAAATTAAATTTGGCAAAATGTTAATTGACATTGCCCGTCATGTAAATCCTTGTCTAACCTTAGCTGATGGTATCGAAGCAATGCAGGGCCAAGGACCCATTCATGGTAACCCTTACCATCTTGGAGTGCTTCTTGCGTCTACAGATATGACAGCACTCGATCGTGTGGCAGCCGAGATTATTATGTTTACTAAGGTGTATGTACTGGAAGCATCTAGATTAAAAGGTTATGGGAATTATGATCTGGAAAAAATTGAAATTTCTGGCGTGGCTGATCTTTCAAGCTTAATAGTTGCAGATTTCGAATCTGCTCGCCCCATGGATATTTCATTCAATCCTTACCGCATCATAAAATCTGTTCTCAAACAATTTTATGAAATTGGCATTAAAGAAAAACGCGATGCTTTTAACTAACGGGCTTATTACAGCTCATTGAGGAAAAATATAAAAAGGATTCCTGTTGTGACAGAAAAAATTCAAAAATCTGAAAGCGAATGGAAAGAGAAATTGACCGATGAGCAATTCCAGGTATGCAGAAAAAAGGGAACCGAACGTGCCTTTTCGGGTAAATATTGGGACTGCCACGATAGCGGTACTTATCACTGTTGCTGCTGCGATGAACCTTTGTTTTCGTCGACTACAAAATTCGATTCAGGCACGGGTTGGCCCAGCTTTTACCAATCAATGGATCCAAATGTCATCGCCACTAAAGAAGACTCCTCATTTTTTATGCGCAGGGTTGAAGTTCTATGCAGCAAATGCGAGTCGCACCTGGGCCATGTATTTGAAGACGGGCCAGCACCCACTGGCCTCCGCTATTGCATCAATTCGGTTTCTCTGGAATTCAAAAAATCTGGAATAATTTAAAATCATGGGTAACGAGCTAAAAGTTGGCGGATGTAACCCACTCGTTGAAAATCTTCCAGTTTCGTGAACAATTTCTCTGCTCTTTTTAAATGATAAACTGCCTTATCTGGTTCTGGAATATTTTCACGGTATAAGTTACCCAGCATCATATGTCCATCCGCAAAATCTGGCTTAATTCTTATAACCTCACGGAAAGCAGAGCTGGCATCATCATATAATTCCTCGTCAATTAAAGAAAGCCCCAAATAAAATTGCACTTGGACAGAATCCGGTTTCAAAGCTACGGCTTCTCTTAGATATTTTACAGCTTCTTTAGACCGAGAGTTAATCCGACTAGCGATCCCCAAATAAAAATAGACATTTGAGTCTGTCGGACATACCTTCTCAGCTCGATTTAAAACTTTAATAGCTTCTTCCGTTTCACCTTGTTTAATATAAGAAGCCCCCAATGCTGTGTAAGCGTGGATAAACTCCGGATTAAGGTCTATAGATTTTTTAAAAACCCAAACTGCTTTGTGCAGAGCATCAATACCATTTTCCTCCATACAACCATAAGCAATACCCATATTATAATAGGCATCGAGAAAGTCAGGCTTGAATCCACGCGCCATTTGGTAAGCATCAACAGCGGCTTGATACCAAGTCAGATTTTGCAGCCGCAAACCCTCTTTCAACCACTCCTCAGCAGCTTTGTTTTTTTCTTGTACCTCGCCTTTAGGCCGATAGAGCTGGTGAACTAAAGCTGCTCTTTGAAAATCGTTTTGGCGAATATAGAGCTGTTCAGCAATTTCCAAGTATTTCGTCGCACGTTTGGGGTTGCGTAATTTTTTAATATGCAATGAACCGAGCAGATAATGTCCGTCAGCATATTCTGGGAAAACTTTCACGGCCCTTTTGAATGCCTGTCGAGCTGCTGTGTGATAACCAAACTCTAAATAAGCTTGCCCTATCAAACCGCATATATTGGAAAAAACCTGAAGAGGAGCCTCCTTGTTTTTTTCATTCATCTCATAAACATCACGATTTCGACCCAATCGATCAAAAATAAAAGTCAACCAATAGTCAGCTATAGCAAAGTCCGGTGCCATGGGAACGATTTTTTTAAAAGCAATGTAAGATTTCTTTTCTTTGCCCTGCATCCAGTAAGCAGTTCCCAAGTCAATATATATTTGTGGATAATTGGGCTTGAGTCTCGCCGCTCTGCGGTAGTTTTCAACTTCTTCCTTTCGATTTCCTAAAGCCATATAGACATGGCCAAGCAGATGATACGCCGGATAAGCATTTGGGCTCACGCGTAAAACATCTCTTAGCACTGCAATGGCTTCGTTATAAAAACCTTGCGCAGTAAGTTTGATACCTTCCTCAAATAATGCTGGATCTTCCCAAGGGTAAGGCAAAAGATCTTCTACAACTTCCACAAGACGAGGAACAGAAAGCTCCATCCCCTTAATGGCTTCAAAATGTTCAGCCACTTCTGGATTGCTGCTTTTAAGTTCTTCGCCTAACGTGGAAAGAGCGGCACCACCTTTTATCGATTTACTCTGTTTTTTTTTCACTTTATTTTTTCAAACTAAATCACAAAAACAACTCTTAAACATACCTGGTAGTTAATTATATTGTAAAAATTCATTTTATCGGAGCCTTTTCAGTTTGCGGAGACAGGGACGTTAATAATAAAAAAATATAGTTTGTCTTTAAAGATCGCATAAAAAATTCTTTGGCTGGGCCAGACTCAGGGCATAACAAAGAAGCTACCTCCTCATCTCATATATAGATAGTTTTTCTATTGAAACCAAAAAATTTACCTTGTAATGTTGGGAGCCAGAATCCAGCCTTA
>CAJWOD010000149.1 GCA_913044145.1 uncultured Nitrospina sp.
CGAAATCTTTCCGAATTATATCGGCAAAAACTACGGGAAAAAATTTTTATTCTTGACCAGTCAAAAATATTTTCTGGCCAAACCGAAATAAAACCGCAAGTATATTATTTAGATTTTAAAGATCGGGCTTTAAAGTTTATTTTTAATGAAACTGAAATTCTTAAAAAGGAATGCCTTAAATCAGACAATTCTCATCTTATCCTTCTTAAACAAACGGTATTAGTCGATACGATTGTACAAGCAGCTTTCGCCTCGGCAATATGGCTTTTCAACCAACAGAACAGTCAGAGTTTAACCCAGGAAACTGCTCCGCTCTTCATCCTAGCTCGTGGGGGTTATGGCCGAGAGGAAATGTATTTTCGGTCGGACGTAGATATTCAAATTATCTCTGCGGCCTCGTTAGATGATGAGAAAAATAAATGGAGCAAGCAAATCACCCTTCACTTCGAATACCTTTTTATTCATCAGAATTTTTTCCCTGTTTCAAGAAACTCTTGTTATACCGAAAATGAATTGTTTGACAAAGAACTTAATCAAGAGAGTATACCGGAGTTTATTTCCCTGCTCGAACACCGCTTTGTCACTGGAAATAATCAGACCTATAAGGAATTAACAAACTCAATTAAAACTACAAGTCTCCTAAATCAGGATAAAATCATTAAACACTGCTTAAGTCACGGCGGTTATTATGAAGTTCAGAATACCGTTTTTAAGCAGGAGCCCGATATAAAAGAAGAGTTGCAGAGATTATACTGGGCTTTAGCTTCCGTTCGAATAATTCAAAAAATTGAAAAAACTAACCAATATGAACTATTAAACGACTTATACACTAAGAACCTAATAAGCCCGCTCGCCTTTAAAAGCATGAAAAAAGGATTCAACTTTCTCTCTAAGGTAAGGCTTCTTTTACACATGATTCAGGAGGGGGCGCATAGGGATATGATGAGTTATGAGGTAAGAGAAAAAATAGCAAAGTCAATGGGCTATGAAGTAAAGGAATTTTTTAAGGAATATTTTTTTGAAGCTGTTTATCCGCTTAAAAGATTTAGCCGGAACCTTTATTCCGAAAGTATGGCCGCTAATACCAAAAAACAAAAGAATCTTTCTGAGTTTTTTTCATTAAATACCCAGAGACAGATTTTTTTTAATAAAAAGCCGGAAATTTTATTTTCAAATAACCCTTTGTGGTTTTTTAAAGTCTTTATATGGGTTGCAGAAAGAGGGTATTCTCTTTCCTATGAAGTGCTTCGGGCCATCGAGCAACATGTTGATCAAGCCTATCCGGTTTTTATAGACGATGCTTCCCATTTAGAAATCGAAAATTGCTTTCAACGCATTATTCGAGGAAAATTTTTTTCAAAAGCCCTTCGCCTTTTGCATGAGTTTGGAATCCTGGAAAACTTTTTAATTCCTGAGTTCAAAAACCTGCGTGGTCTACTCCAAGACATCTACGTCCATAAATTTCCTACCGACATTCACATCCTTTCGGCTTTAGATGTCTTAAACGGACTGGAATTTAGAGAAACTGCTGATCCCTTTCTTGCAGAAATCTATCATTCGCAGAAAGACAAAACCGCTCTGAAACTTGCTGTATTACTTCACGATATCGGTAAGGGTGTCAAGGTTGGACAACAAAATGAAGAATTGGTAGGGGCTCGATTGATTCCCAAAATATTGAAAAAATTGGGCTATGGCAACAAACCCAAAAGAGTGGAAGATGTTGCTTTTCTTGTCGAAAAACATCTGACTCTTTATGACCTCATGTTACTAGATCCGGAAGCAGATGATACCTATGATATGGTAATTGATTTGATCAACCATGATAAAGAAAGACTTAAAATGCTGGTCTTGCTTACTTATGCAGATCGAGGTGGAACCAAAATGGATATGTCGCGCACACAAATAGAGCAGTTGAAACTGTTCTATCAATATACCCTCCATCATAAAAAGCGTGAAAGCGTTCCCAATACCATCAAGCTAGAGTTTTTAAAAATGGTTAGGTTGCCTCGCGATGTACAATCACAGTTAGAGTTTTATTACAAGTTCAGGCAGTCCAAAAAACCATTTATGGCAGAAATGTTGTTTAACCCAGGGCAACCATCAGATTTGATCGTTTGCACTCAAGATACCCAGGGATTTCTGCATAAAGTATCAGCAGTTCTTGCCTTCAATCAACTTGATATAGTACAAGCCAATATTCAGACTATGAATGACAAGGTATTTGATGTCTTCAAAGTTATCAATGCTTCAGGTGCCCCTATCGAATATGACGATTTCTTTTTTATACAAGAACGAATTCAGAAGGATCTTCATCGAATATTTATTAAAAAGGAGACCCTACCCGCCATTTTCAATGGTAGAAAATTTGGAAATAAAATAGAAGGATTAGGTTTTCAAAAATTTAAATTGAAAATGAAAACAATTGGGCGTTCCGTAAAACTTGCCACCCATAATCTACCCGGAACATTTATGATGGAGGCAAAGGTCTTATCAGATGCCAACATGGAATGCCAGAAAGCAGTTCTGCATACACACCAAGGAACAGCTTCCAATGTATTTTATTTACGCCCAAATGATGTGGCTGAAATTATGAATCATCAGGATCATTTCATAAAAACATTCACCAATGCTCTAACTCCTCTACTTAGAGGTGAATTCATCTTTTCATCTGAAGAAATAAAAAATTAATTACCAATACCAATTATGAGAGTGAAAAAGCAACAACCATCTAGAATAATTCAATTGCTGATTTTTTCTGTAATGGCCAACTTGGCAATTTCTACTTCTTCCAAAGCGGATACATACAAGGCCTCTCTCAAAGAGGCACTTGAACTCGACAAAGATGGTTTTTATGAAGAGGCTATTGAATACTGGGAAAAGTTGCGGGTAGACACTCCATCAAATATCAAGCTTTTTGCTGGACTGAAAATCTCAGGGACCAATACCAAACTGGGCAACCTTCATCGAGCCGTTGAAGTTTCCCAGAATCTTACAGAAAGCCATCCGCAGCAATACGAAGCTTGGTTCAGTTTTGCCAATAATTCCGGTGCTATCAAAAAATACCCTCAGGCCATATCCGCTTTCAAAAAAACCATTGAACTTAAACCAGAAGAAGGATTGGGAAAAGTGGGCCTGGCCTTCGCGTATTTTGGAGATGAAAAACCAGATCTAGCTATTAAGGCATTAAAGGATGCCATGAAAAATTTTAAGGCAAACAAAAATATTTCCTGGTACAGAGATTGCCGCCTTGCAATAAGACAAATTAAAGATTTCGCCAGATTTCCCCCAAAATACGCTGAACTTTGGCTAAAGAATAATTTAAAACGTGTTCAGGAAACTTTTGAAAACTCAGTTCTAAATTTTTCAAACATTATTAAATCCGATTAACGCTTCGCACCCTTTCCAAAAAGACCTTTTAAAACAAATACTTATTTTAAGCTCCTTCATTTGTATTAAAAATTTTTAATAC
>CAJWOD010000150.1 GCA_913044145.1 uncultured Nitrospina sp.
ATCCAGAAAACAAGTCGTTTGCTATCATTTTGAGATTTTTTGCCTAATCCCGGAATAATTACATAATCGAACTGTAACCCTTTAGCCTTATGCATTGTCATAATCTGAATGGCATTCTTTGATGTTGTCAAGGGACTGGCATGCAAGTTTTCGATAACCTGGTTAAAATGCTCAAATCGGCTTGGTTCTCCTTTTTGAATACATTTTTCAACTTCATCGAAAAAGGTATAGATATCAGTTTCGGAAGTTCCTTTGTGACAAGCAGGTCCTCCTAACCTTATCCAGCAATTTTCCAAAAGTTCGCGGAAGTTGTTTGAAGGTAGGGCATTTAGTGTAGGTGCCAATATAGAAATTAATCTTTTAATCTGTATTTTTCCATTCTTGGAAAGTCTTTTTTTATTTTCATCTTTATTTAATATGTCCCAGAGAGGTACTTCTGGTTGGTTTGCGCATAACGAATGAATGTCTTTTAACGAAACCCCCGTCCAGGGCGCTCGTAATAAGGATAACCAGGCAACTCTATCTAAAGGGAAGATAAGTGCACGCAATAAAGACAATAGATCTCTGATTGCTGGGCGATCTGCTAATGTGTATATAGATTCAGCCTTGTAGGATAATTTTAGAAGCTCCAATTCTCGGATAATTTCTTTCAAATGGGTCCGGCTTCTAACTAGGATTGCAATAGTTGCTTCAGCAGATTCGCCGCGGATTTTTTTTATAATTCCGGAAATTTTTTTGGCTTCGGATCGAGATGCATGACTAGAGCTTGATTTTGGATCCAAAGGATGCAGGACAACCCCTGGGTAAGATTCCTTTGGATGAATCGCAGTCGATTTCGAAAAGGCAATAGCTCCAGAATCTGGATTGTCCTTTTTGGGTAAAATTTTCTGGAAGCATCGATTAACCCAATCAACCAAACTTTGTTGCGAACGAAAATTGGACTCTAGAGTTAGTTGTTCCAAATTCAGATTATTAATACCTTCTTTCTGAGTTTTCAAGAAAAGCCCTACCTCGGCATCCCGAAATCTATAAATGGATTGTTTTGGATCTCCGACTATAAATAGGGTGCGGCCTGAGTCAGGTTCCCATTCTGCGGTCAACTTTTTCAATAATGCTTCCTGTTTGAAAGAAGTGTCTTGATACTCATCCACTAGAATATGCTGGATTTTGTCATCCAGATATTTACCGAGATCTGTGGGCTCTAATTCGTTTCCAAAAGATTTTAAAGCAGCAAGTGAAATTTCACTAAAATCACTTAATTTATTTTCTTGAAGCAAACTTTTAAGTTGAAAATCAAGTTCGGGTAACAAGCGTATCGTAGACCTTAAAATTTTCCATTCGTAATCACTAAAACAGGGATCTTCTGGTAGAAGTTTTATTTTATTAAGGGCTTTTAGCAAGGGTTTAAGATCAGTCAATGATTTCAAATAAATTTTAAAGTCGTTTTTAATTTTCTTATTTTCGACAGGAAAGCCGAGACTTTTATTTACCTGTTTTCTAATTGCACCCGTACCTGTCAAAAGAAGATTTGAAATTCCTTTCCATTGCTTAAGTTGTTCAAATTTTGGGTTGGGAAAAGAATGTAATTGACTCAAAGCTTTAATGGAGTTTTGGTATCGGTATCTATCAGTGTTGTTTGCATTCAAGTTTTTTCCTGCATAGGCACCAAAGTAGACTAATGAGTTTTTTGAGGATTCGGGAAATAGTGAATAAACTTCATTTAATCGTTTTTCGATTAGTTCTGTGTAGAAATTTTCCAGTTTTTCTTTGTGGAAATTATCTAGTAAGTGCTCTTTGATATTTTCAAATTTATCAAAAAAGGATATCATCCATTGGTCGCGTAGATTCAATAGTTGCGATATACGCTGAATGAAGGTTTT
Source organism: uncultured Nitrospina sp. (assembly GCA_913044145.1). Taxonomy (GTDB): domain Bacteria; phylum Nitrospinota; class Nitrospinia; order Nitrospinales; family VA-1; genus UBA8687. The sequence goes on from CAJWOD010000150.1 coordinate 1,881, forward strand.
TTTATCATTATCTAAATGCTCGAGTAAAGCACGAACTAGTTCAGCATACTTGTAATCAGGACTTTCAATTTTTGAAAGGATTTTTTTTGCCGTAATTACATACAAATCTTGGATGTTTTCTTGAATTTCGGTAGGCCCACCAATTTTTGACAAAAGAGGTGTTCTTTTGGTTAGAAAAGAACAGAAAGAATCGATTGTTACTACTCTGAGTCGGGTAGGATTTTCCAATAATCTCCACCCAAACTTCTTATTTCTCTCTAATGCGACTTGACCCAGGTTCCATGTTGTTTTGTCGGGTTCTTTTTTTGGTGGAGAAACATTTTGAGCTCGATTTAAGGCTTCGATAATCCTCCCCTTCATTTCACCTGCGGCTTTTCGAGTGAAGGTCATGGCAAGAATTTCCTCAGGCTGACTGACACCCCCCAACAATTTTAAATAGCGTTGTATTAGAAGTTCTGTTTTACCGGAACCCGCAGGTGCTTCGACAATAAAGGATTGCCTCGGATTCAAAGACTTGTTTCGAATATCAAGATCTGATGGAATCATGAATCATTCCCTTCATTACTATACTCAAACTCCCATATCCTACAGAATGATTTTAAATCGCAGTTTTTACATGTTTCTTGTTGTTTAGTTGGTTTTATACTCAATCTTCCAGATAAAAATTCATTGGCGAGGTCACTGGTTTTATTTTTCCAATAGCTAAGAAGGTCGTCCCAAGTCTTTCCGATGATCTCCGAAAAATTATTAGGCTCTTTAATATCCATAAACTGGATGGAAGAGTTTTCATTCTGATAAGACTGGACTCCCTTCATTCCCATTTCACCTTTTTTGGTTTGGGCAAAATAAACACCCATAGGTGAAATAACATTTGAATAGAGAGGAAGTTGGGGGGATAAAAGTCGTTCAGTAAACCATTCACCCGGATTTGCATCGCCGGTTTTGTAGTCGATTAAAATCTGCTTATTAGCTATTGTGTGATCTATACGGTCAACCCTTAAAGACAAACTTAATCCATCCAGCCTGATTTCTACCTTTTTTTCCTGCTCCATAACAGAGAAGTCATCTCGGGTTAATTCGAATTCTGTTAGCCAATCAAGTAATAATTTAAGATTTCTAGATTTTTCTAATTCTAAAAATTTAGTTTGGTTAGGTATTTCTTTAAAAATTTCTTTCATGGCATGCTGAATAGTGTCACTTAATAATCCACTTAATTTTCCAGTTTTATGTAAACGGGCAAGTTCTGTTCGAGTGCGAACTTTTTTCCAGAATATTTCAAGAATTCGATGAATTAGTTTTCCTCTGAGAAGGGAATCAAAATCGGTGTCGGGGATATCACGATTTAAAGCGTGAAGACGAATTCTTGCAAAGGCTTG